>JAQIBH010000162.1 GCA_027859205.1 Bacteroidales bacterium
AACAATTATAACAGTTACCCATGATAACGATTTCGCAAAAGCATCAGACAGAGTAATTGAAATGCAAGATGGTGAGATTATTAATCATAATCTAATCCTTTAAAAAATGAGAATATTTGTCACAAAAACATTGCAAACTTTTCCTTTTCAGAAAGGCATATGAATGTTTTTTTGCCAGATGAAATTTTTCCCCTTTCGCCCTTTTACATAATGAAGAACCACTTTCATTTAAAGAGAAATATTTCATAAAACGCCAAAAAAGAGTTCCTTCATTCTCTTTTTTTCCCTATACTCCTCAGTTTTGCTCGATTAAGTCCTTTCATTTATAAAGTTAATCCATTCTTTTTCATCAGAAGTGTTGTGAATTGCGTTTTTTGAGATTTTAAAAAGACTATTTAAATCTTCTTTTGGAATTTCTACACCAATATCATTAACACTAACTGACACATCTAAATCGTCGTTTTTTTGATAATAATTTCATTTGAAGTACTTATCTGTATAAAAAAGAAAGACATGAAATACGTAATATTAATGTTTATTTTAGCACTTTATGCTTGTAATTCAAATGAGAATCAGCAAGTAGAGATAAAGAGCCACCCAAGTCATATTTATACTTATACTGATATAGACAGTTCAAGCCTAAAATATTATGAAACTGATTATGTGCCTGTATATTCAGACATTTATCATCGAGACGGAACAAGAAGATTTCTCCTTACAACAACAATAAGTATCAGAAATAATTCGCTTGTTGATTCAGCTTATATTCTAAGGGCAACATATTATGATTCTTATGGAAAAGAGCTACATGATTACATTGACTCTACAATTCTTCTTTCACCGCTCGAGTCAATTGAATTTGTAGTTGAAGAAACAGAAGATATTGGAGGAGCCGGTGCCAACTTTATAATTAACTGGGCTGCTAAAGAATACTCTGATCAGATTTTGATCCAATCCATAATGATAGGTTCATATGGTCAACAAGGAATCTCGTTTTTGTCAAACTCAAAAGTAATTAAAAGTGTAAAGAAAAAATAATATTGTATACACGCCTTAACGTTGTTCTCTTTATTAAAAATATCCAAAAAAAGTAGCAAAAAAAGACCGCTCTTTTAAACGGTCTCTTTTCTTAATTAATTGAAGTGATTATTCAGGTAATAACTCTTTTGTACTCAATTTAGAAGGTGTGAATATTCCAATAACACCCTTTAAGCCAATACTCATAACAATATTGTAAAAGAAAACCAAAAATGCAATTAATAGCAATGAACCGGAAATAGCTGCTAAAATCATGTAAGTATTAAACTCTCCATCAAGATAAAGGGTTCTACGCAGCATACCATTTAATCCTGCCATTCCCATAAATGCTCCCATACCAATACCACCAATTAAATGAAACCAGAAATGAATATTAGCCAATTTTTGGCTATATAATTTAGCTCCATTTGTAACAATAGGGAACAAGATATAAACTGCTGCATATAAAGTCATAGTTAGTCCAACCAAAACAGCAACGTGCACGTGAGGACCAACAATCCATTGTGTGTTGTGAAGAATTCGATTTAATCCTACATCTGCTTGCATTATTCCGGCAGGTACAGCAAGAGCAAAACCCAATAAACCTCCTAATAAAAATTTTAATGGATTGGTCATTTTAAGTGGTCGAGCTGACCATAAAGTTGCCAAAACAATAAAGAATGCTAATCCCTGTGTGATAAGTTCAAAAGCTGTTACCATTTCACCTGACAATACTTTTAATATTGCAGGTTGCGCCTGATCGGATAATAAATGGTGCGACCAAACAGTCCAAGAAACAACCAATTCTAATAATAATGCAGCACGCGCTATATTCTGCATAAATAATTTTTTACCTGTAATCATTGTAGCTAGTAGATACCAGGTTCCAGCAACAAATATTAAAACTAAACCATCGGCAATTAAATCGAGTCCCCACCAAAACCAATTCTTATATAGCAATGCATCAATTGCTGTTTCTTTCAGATCAAATCCTAGAATTGAAGCAAGCATAAAAACAAGAATTAGTACTCCTGTAAATAAAATAATACCGGTATTTAATACCATGTCAACTGTACCCCGGGCAATTGCGGCTACTGGTAAAGGAACCAAATGCTCTTTTTTGTTCTCTTTTTTGGCGAACATATTTTTTAATCCCGTATAACCAATTGCTGATCCAAATAGAGCCGCAGCCGGCTGTTTTTCCCAACCTTCGGGTGTATATACAATGGTTTTAAAAATATTAATAATGAAAAACAATGTTCCCACCATTAAAATAGCAATACCTAATATAAAAAATGTACCTCCCCAGACACTAAATTGGCTAAAATCTGCTGGTAAAGGCCAGTATAAAGTATATAATGGAGCATAATGAGAAATAAATCCGGCTATCCAGAAAAGGAGTACTCCCGATGTAAGTAATATTAATGCCCAATTAGCCAGTTTCACGCTGTATAATGGTTTTTTCATTAAGTATGGTGTAAGAAAAAGAAATGCTCCGAACACAAGAGCGTATGTAGAACCAAATATTCCTACCAGAGGATGAGCAGTAAGAATAGCAAAATATTGATCTGTACTAATAAATGGTATTGAATCTACTGCGTAAATTCGCATTAGCATACCCTCAATTACTGCAAAGGCGTAAAATACAAGCCCAACAACAACAAAGCGCAATACAATTTTTTGAATTTGTGTTAAGGAGTCAGACTTAAACAAGCCTTCGGCTCCGTTTATAAATGTATTTTTAAATGACATATATTTTCAATTTAAGTTAAACAAAGATTTAATTATGATCCCTCGCAGGGAAGTACTTCTACAGCATCTTTTAAAATCATAAATATTCCCCGTGGTCCTGAATATTCGGTAGAGCGAATAGTGTAAATTCCTGGATTATCAAATTGCCACAATATATCATTTCTATGTCCGGGAACAACCTGCATTTGGAAAACCATACTGTTATCTTCCCTAAATACACCAAATCCGTAGGTTAAATCATTTGAAGTAACATCAAACAAAACAAGATCATTACAATCAATTACCAGTTTTTCTGCAGGCAGAAAAAATTCGTGGTTTGCAACTGTAATTTCAAATGTTTTATCAGGAGTATAGTCTCCCCTGTTTAAGTCAACAGGTGTCCAGGGAATAGTATTGTACGTAATAATGTGCAAAGAAACCCCAAGCACGGTTAAAAATCCCACAAATGTGTAGAAAAGAGCAGGCTTTACTTTATTGCCTTTTCCTGTTTTCGTAATTTTATAGGCAAACCACGCCATTACCAGAATTATAACCAAGCAATAGAACGTGTAAGCAATTGTTTGTCCCCATAGGACAAGATTTGAATCAACCATGAAACCTCCTCTTTTTATGTGTAATATTTTTAATTGTTTGTAGAATAAAAATAATAAGAATTTTAACAATCTGCAATAATTCATTTACAAACAAGTGACTTATAAACAATAACATATCAACACAAAATGATACAAACAATTGAAACTAAACTTTTTAAGCATATAAGTATTTAAAAGCTTTATTTCTTATTTAAACTGTCTCTAAATAATGCATGACAGAATATCACAAGACTTTCAAAAAATTCATATTTTAAATGCTGTCAATTTAGCTGCATATTCTTTTTTAACATCATTTTCAAAGCTATCCAAATAATTTTCAGTTGTTTTTAAATCGCTATGTCCTAAGCTTTCTGAAATAAACTCAATCGAGGCCCCAGAACGCTTAAGTACTGTAGAGAAACTATGACGAGCAGTATAAGTAGTAATTTTCTCATCTATTCCAACACTAGGTGCAATTTTTTGCATGTATTTATTCGTTTGCTTTATAAGCCATTTTATTTTAGCCTTTTCTTGTTTAGGTGTTAATCCCTCTTCCATGGCAGGAAAAACATAATTCTCAGGAGATTTATCATTATTACCCCATTTTTTTATGATCCTGTTAAGATCATCTGTTAATGGAGCGACTATAGGCTTTCCTTCCTTCCTGCTTTTAGCTGTTTTATTTCTAATAAATGAAATTGTTTCCTTAGAAACGTTCTTATATTTAAGCCTTGCTATATCAGCCATATTTGCTCCATTACATAAATAACTAAAAAACCATAAATCTCTTGCTTTATCTGCATATGAGAATTCTGGTATTTCGTAATTATATAGCTTTGCAATTTTATCAATAGTTAATGCCTTCTTAATATTCTTACTTATGGGGATTTGGTATTTCCCTTTTCCAAAAGGGTAATATTCTTGTGCAATAATACCTTCTCTAATTGCTTCGTTAATAATTGCTCGCAGGGCTCTTAAATACATCCCAACTGTAGTGACAGAATTATCTTTATATACCATCCATTCTTCATATTGCTCTAGCTTTTTAGGAGTAATTTCCTTGAATTCCAGGTAAGAAGGTTTCTTAAAAAAATCTTTTAAGGATTTTGAACTACTATTATAAAAATTGGCACTACCAATTCTGCCACTCTTTTCTAACTCTTCTACTTTCTTATTAAAATAATAATATACATTCCTCAATTCTTTTGGAGCTACTCCATAATTAACTTTAAACCTGTCAAAAGAGAAATCCGATAAATTATCTATAATCCTTTGAGCTTTTGCTTCAATTAATGAAAGCTCAAGCTTAATATCTTTATAATTCCCCCTTGGTTTTTTAGCGCTCACTTTTTCAAATTCATCCTCTGTTAACTGATATTTTGTTCCAAAATTACGAGGAATTCTGTTGTATGTAACTCTAAGTTTAACCGGATATTTGCCATCTTTATTTTTGCTTCTTTTATCAAGAATTATTGCAGTAGTTACACTTTGTTTCATAAATTAGCATATTGTTAAGACCAAAATAGGCATAAATGAAGGCTCTCAATAAAATAATTTGCCTAACATTTTGCCTAACAAATATAATAAATATTGATAAATAAAAACAAGTATCAATAAACAATATTTCTTTTTTGTGCTGATTATCAGTATATTTAAAATTACTGAATAATATCACAAAACATTCAAGGCACGACTCATAATCAGGGGGTCCATGGTTCGAGCCCATGTGGGCCCACAGGCACAAAAAGTAAACCCTTGTAGATTAAGTATCTGCAAGGGTTTTTTAATTTATGTTTCCCGATTTGTTGCCGGAAATTATTTTTATAATTATCTAATCTTTAGCTATTTGCAACATCTACACATTCTGCTCTTAATTCACTTAAATAAGGCAAAGAATAAGGGTTTTTAGCAATATTTAATATTGGTTTATATGTATTTATTAAATTAGTCTCTAAGCTTTCAAAATCACCATTAAATTCAATCCAATTAACAAGTAAGTTTTCATTTATCCATTTAATTATTTTCTTTTCATCTTTTTTAGAAAATTTATAATTCCTTTTATTTTTTTTAGTTTTTAAAGATCCTTTTGGTGGTAAATATCCCAATACTGCACCTAAGCTTCTAAAGAATGTTCCATGACCCCTAGCTCTCAGTTCTTGCATTAGTCTAGTATTAATGCTTTCAGTTGCAATCCCAAAATACAAGATATTATGTTTACGTTCCTTTAATTCATCTGCAAATATTTTATCTAAGTTTTCTGGTTTATTAATCCTAATACAATATAAACCAAATGAATTAGATATTTTTTTATCAATGTTTTTTACTTTTTTATAGTTTTTCTCATTAATAAGTATCTTTTCTAATAAGTCAATATCCTTAATATTTGCAAGATTACCACTATTTGTTTTTTCAACTGTTTTCTGACTCTCATTTTTTTGTTCCCAATTTGCTAAACAAACCTTTTTTTCACTGTCCTTATAAAAATACTGCGGATAATTTTTAACTCTAGCTGAAATCTGACTTGTAGGTATATCATTCCCATCATCTCTCACATAAGACCTTCTCTTATTGATTTCATCTACTAACTCTCGTGGAGACATTGGTCTCTTATTATCAAATAGTACTTTTTCTATTGCTTCGTGAAGAGTCATTTTATTTGCCCTTTTATTAAAGAATCAAGTTTTTTCACTCTTTTCTAACTTTTCCCAATTATTTTTAAATTCAGATGAGTCTAGTAAACTTAGTTTTACGATACCTCGTGTTTCATATTGTTTTACCTTTTCCTTTGTTTCATTGGAAGTACAGATATAATAATCAGGAGATTCCATTTTATCTACATTAAGATTGACAAATATGTAGAAGCAGTCGTTTTTTATACTCATTTCCATTAATGGCCAACCAACATTTTTCTTTTTATAAATTGCCTTTACTTGAATAGGAACAATCCGCTCATCCTTTTCAGCAAATAAATCTACTGCTTTGGCATTACCAATAGTCATTCCAACAGACCATCCTCTTCTATATAGTTCAGCCGCAACAAAATACTCTCCTGATAAGCCTGTATTATTTCTAGGAATCTCACTCATCTTCTAAACCTCCTTCATCAACAAAAACACCTTCTTCCTGCATGACTTGATCTCTTGCAATAGTTTTGCCCATTGCTAGTTCAATTCTTTGCAAGATTTGTTCTTTTCTATCAGCAAGAAACCCAACAAAATCATCATTATACATTAAGTCCGGGTTTACAACATGTGATTTTAAAATAGTGTGAAACTCATCATCTGAAACTCCTGCACGTTTTTTTAATCTATCAAGGTATTTACTTGGGGCGTCACCACTAACAATTCTATTAGTTCGACCTGAGAGTGGTGTTTTGTTAATAATACAATCGAAATCGCTTCTTTCTACATTATTTTTATTACACCAGGCCACTGGGAATATGTGATGAATATCGATTGATTCAGAAAAGTATGTACTAAAATCAATTTTGGTTGCAGATAACCAATCTTTTGTGTTTTCATCCATCATCAATGCATAAACTCCTTTGTAGGCGGCACTATTCCTTGTGCGTAAAGTATGTAAACGTGTTGGAGAGAAATTCGCATCATAGATTGTTTTTGGCTCTACGCCATTCTTATCAATCCA
>JAQIBH010000031.1 GCA_027859205.1 Bacteroidales bacterium
TAACAGGATGTAATAATATCTGTTCCACTTTCAACAATAACTGCAGATCCCCTTGCTTCCTTAAAATCTGAGAAGTACCCGTATTCACAAGTTCCAGGACCTTCATTAATTACACCTAAATGAAATACATTTTTAGTATTTATTATCCTTGTTGGAACTCCTTGTGTTATACCATTCTGCAGGTAACTAGTCTTTTTAATAATATAAAGATCTCCAATCCCTGAATATTCAAAATCCGCAGATGATAAAAACGGAAAAAAAGGTCCACCATCGTCCGATATCTCAAAGGAATTTAAAGCATCAGCATGAGTCATTATAGTTAAAAAGAAATCTCCATTTTTAGCTCGAACAAAACTAACATCGAGGGAACCTGTACATCCATCAATAGTTGGTACAAGAGCACCTCCCATTTCACCCTCAAACCCAGAAACATGAAAAACATATATGGGTTTATCTGCTACTATATAAACAAAATCATTCGCAGGTACAACATCCTCAAATAAGTCAATTTGAAGTTGAGTTCCTGCATTAGGAGTAATAACAGGTATAAAAGACTGTAAAGCGGCATCTCCCTTTCTTTGATAACTAATTGTAGTATTATCTTCTGTTGTAAGCACAAATACCTTTTCATTTGAGCCATCAGCATTATCAACTTCACCTTTAATAACTAAGTATTCTAGTCCAATAGTTCTATCCCCAAACATATTTCGCACAGGAACTAGCTGGTCTCCAATTAAATCCCACCCATCTTTTTCTGCCGAGTCATCACTTACTGTAACAACAATAGGTTCATCAGACGTAATATGGGTTCCATCAAGCTTATGGGAAGCTGTAATACTAGGTTCGCCTGCAATATTTTGTGGAACAAACATCATTGTCATACCAGCTGAGTCCATACTAAAGTCATAAGTAGGCGGGCTAGCAAGAATATTATACGACTTAAGAGGAAAATCAATAGAAATATTTGTATTAGGCTTGGTTGCTGTAACAATAATTTGAGCAAATGCATCGCCACTATAATCATGATTATTCCATTCATCTTGAAATGGCACCCAGAAATCAGTTCCCATGGCATTAGTACCTTTTAAAGAGAATATGTCATTGTTTCTTTGAGTACGTTGATATTCATAATACGCAGTAATTTCTCTATCGGCTTGTATTTTTATTGCACAATTACTTATCCTTGCATTTGGATCAGGAGCAGGATCTTGTATGTAAATATTATTCATTATTTCTGCCAACTCAGCTGCATTAAAAGAAATATCTGCAGTAGCACTAACCAGAGGATCAATTGCTATAATAATTGGAGTCATCGTTGTATTATATGGCTGAGTAATTACAATATTAGTAATATCATCCATATCAGTTGCAGTTAATACAATATTAGCCTCCCAATTATCATGTGAAGGTGTATTGTATGGCACACCAAACCAAAACAGTGTATCAGTTTGTGCAAACAACTTGCTTATAAATAGCAAAGTAATTATAAATAATAAACAATATTTTTTAAATTGCATTTTCATGAATTTTTTATTTTATGAAATTATAACTAAAAAAACATTAGTAAACATTATTTAGATTTTTACGTATATATAATTGGCGTTTGTCAAAATTTTACGAGATAAAAGTGTAAAAGTTCTATTATTTTTCAAATAAATGTTCACATGAAAAAGATAAATTTACCAAAAAAAATTATATTTCTTGTCATAACAGGATTTTTCTTCATTCAAAGCTACGGCCAAACATATTTATATGAAGATTTTGAAACAGGTATAAAACCAGATGGCTGGTCATATATCAAAATTCCAGGATCTGCCCCAGACTGGCAGTATTTGGATGGAGGTTTTTCCACATCAGTCTTACCCAATACAGGCCATCCTCAATATGCCAAAGAAGGTGTAGTTAATGCAATGTTTCACCAAGAAACACAAACTTTACCTTACGTTAAACTAGTTACACCAACTATTGACCTTTCGTTTGGGATAAAGCCAGAACTTGCTTTTTGGCATGCTCAAGATGAAAGATTTACTTTTGAAGCGTGGCATAACGATGAATTAAGAGTATATTATAAAGAACATGTTGACAGTTCATGGAAACTAATTGCAGAATATACTGAAAAAGCTAACGTTTGGGTTGAACGAATAATCCAATTACCAGACAGTACTTTATCTGGGACTTATTATATTGCATTTGAAGGAAAGTCATTTAACGGTTATGGGGTTTGTATAGACAGTGTAGCTCTTGTTGAAAAAGGAATTATACCTAAATATGTAGAAAGTATTGATGTGCGTCAAGCTTCAACAGAGTTTGTTGCAACAGAATCAAAAGACAATGCTATTTTAAGATTGGACTTTACTGTGAAAGGAAATGATGGAGATTTATTGCTTGATTCACTTGCGATAGTATCTCTGAACACCGATGATAATGATATAGACCTAAACGGTGTAAAATTATATGCATCTAATGACAATGTATTTTCTAATAGCACCCAAATTGGCAGTGGATTGAATTTTACTGATGGTAAGATAAGTTTCATAAATATTAATAGAACTTTACCAACGGGACTATCTTCTGTTTGGGTAACAAATGATATTGCGATTGACGTTGATCATAAAAAACACAATCATATTTTAGATTTAAAAATTCTTAAAGAAAGTATAAAAATAAACACATCATATTACCCTTTAATAGATAAATCTCCAGATGGAGAAAGAATTATTTATGAATCTATTTTATTTGATGATTTTGAAACAGATAAAGGATGGACATTTACTGGAGAATTTGAAAGAGCAATACCAGAAGGCTTGGGGGGAAATGATAAGGGATCACCGGATCCAGATTACGCCGTTTCTGGAGATTATATAATTGGAACTGACATTACTGGTCTAGGAACATTTTTAGGAGATTATGAAAATAATTTGGGAGACAGAGCATATACGGCAAGTTCTCCTTATATAAATTGTAAATATTATACTGATATTTACTTATACTATGACATTTGGTTTAATATGGACACATATGACACAGCAACTGTTGACCTAAATACAGGAAGGGAAAATAATTGGGAAAAATACTGGCAAAGCTCAGGAACATCAATTCAAAATCAATGGTCAACTGTTAAATATGAACTTGATAATTATGTTAGTCGAGAAGACAGCGTTCAAGTTAGATTTACATTAGGTCCTACAAATGGTTTTTTTTATTACTCAGGATGGAATATTGACAATTTAGTTTTTGTAGGCAATTATATTGAAAAAGATGTTGCTGTAACAGAATGGATTGGACCAGTGGATGGTTGTGGTCATACCGATGAAGAATACATAACAATTAAAATTAAAAACCTTGCAGGTGAACCAATGGATGACCCTTTACCAGTTAGTTTTTCATTTGATGGAGGATCAACAATATATTATGACACAATTCTTTCTACAATTTCTGTTGATGATTCTTTAATATACATGATAGATAAACCAATAGACTTAACAAATCCAGGATGGTATAATAATGTTTACGCAGAAACCCATCTTGCAGGTGATGAATATGATTCAAACAATAAAATTGAAAGATCAATTTTTATTACACCAACATACAATTTACCTTATTCTGAAAATTTTGAAACAAATTATGGCTATTATTTATCGGGAGGTACAAACTCTTCTTGGGAATACGGAACACCAGATAATGTTATTATTAATAGTGCTGCATCGGGAGAAAATGCATGGGTAACAAATCTTGATGGATATTACTTTCCAAATGATTCATCATATTTATTAAGTCCCTGTTTCAATTTTGTAGGAAAAGATTCTATTGTTTTCGAATTTAAATGCAATGCTTTTGCTGAAGACAAAGTAGATGGTTTATCTTTATTATATTCTATTGATGATGGAGATTTTTGGAATTTAGTCCCAAAAAACAATGATTTTTATTGGAATTGGTATAGTGAAGTTTTAATTAGTGAACTTGGTTTACCAGGTATAGATTCCACAAACGGAGAATGGATAACTTTCAGGCAATTACTACCACCAGATTGTAGTAATCAAAATGGGATTAAATTTAAATTTGTATTTGGAAGCGACCAATTTGCAATAGAAGAAGGTGCTGGCATTGATGATATTAAAATTTATGAAGCTCCTTATGATGTTGGAGTAACATTATTAACTTATCCTTATGATCGTTGTGAATGGAACGATACAACACATGTAAAAGTTTATGTTGAAAATTATGGAATAACAGATATAAAAGCAGGAACAAAAATTCCAATAAGTCTAAATTTTGAATCTGAAATTACAATTGATACATTAACCTTAACAAGTGATCTTACTGTTGGTAATTCTGTATTATTTACATTTGGTTCAACTTTTGACATGTCGTATGCTGGGGATTTTGATTTTATTATTAATACAAAATTAGAGTCAAATACATATTTTTACAATGAAACTGTTAGCAATGATACGCTTTATGAAACGGTTACAGTGCAAGGTATGCCAAATTACAATCCATTTCAGGATCAAATTGGAGATAATCCAATTGACACATTTTTAGTTGCAGGGGTAGGATATGCATTTTACAACTGGTCAGGTGGGGGACTACCTGATATTACTCCGCCGCAGGATACCTTATACGTAAACTCAGAAGCCTGGTATAAAGTAACAGTAACAAATGGAGTGGGATGTACAGCAATTGATTCCGTAGAGGTTGTTGATTCTGAGATAGATCTAGCTATGGATACACTGTTTACAGAACTTGAAGATTCTTGCCAGAGAAATACTTTAACCGAATTATCTGTTCGATACAGAAACAATAGTATTGGCATTTTAAACGAAAACGATACAATCTTATTAGGATATCAAATAAATAACAACCTTGTTGTGCAAGATACTATGTTCTTATCTTCAGACATTGGACCTGGTGCTACTGCTTTATTTACCTATAACACAATGGCTGATTTAAGAACGCCAGACGAATATACAGTTAAGGTCTTTACAAATTTCTTAAGAGATTTAGATCATGCTGATGATACTGTTTTTAAAACAGTAAATACTTGGGGATATGTTGATGTTGAATTAGCAAATGATACTATTTATTCTTCACAAGCAGATACACTTGAATTAATTGCTACTCCCGGATATGATACATACAGTTGGAATACAGGCTCATCGAATGACACAATTACACCAACAAATTTAAGCTATTATTACAAAGTTGTTGTTTCAGATGCTAATATATGCTCAACTGATATTGATTCTACATATATAGAAACTTATGATTATGGAATTAGTAATATTTTAGGTTTTATAGATGACTGCGATTATAATTTTGCTATAGACTCAACCCTAAAGTTAGAAATTACAAATTATAGCGGTAATACATACGATCCAGGAGATACTATTCGTGTGCTATACAAATTAGATGAAGATGCATGGATAAATAATACGATTACCTTAACATCAACTTTTAATCCTAGTAGTTCTCAAATATTTGATATAGGTGTTTTTGATGCAACAATTTTTGGTAATCATAGTATCAAAGCATATACTTCAGCTATTTTTGATGCAAATCATACTAATGATACTATAGAGCACTATTTTGAAACTTGGCCATTTCCAAATGCTTCGTTAGCTTACGACACTATTCTTACTTCGAGTGCTGATACTGTTGTACTTGAGGCAAATAGTGGGTGGACTTCTTATTTATGGAATACAGGTAGTACCAGTGAATCAATTTCAATAACAAATCCTTCATCACTTAAATACATTGTTGAAGTTTCTGATGAACACGGATGTGGTATGGCTAAAGATTCTACTCAAATATTAACTTATAATATTGGTATATCTGATATACTATCTCCTATAAATTCTTGTGAACAAGGTACAGATGAGATAGTAAGAGTTGAAGTTCATAACTTTAGCAATGACACTTTACTGAGTGGTAAAATTATTAATGTATCATATACTGTTAATAACAGTGTGCCTGTTAATGAATCGTTTGCATTACCAATTCAATTATTACCCGATCAAACAACAGAATATCAGTTTTCTCAAACTGTAGATTTATCCGCTATTAATTTATACACATTTAAAGTATATACTGACAACGAAATTGATGTTAGAAGATCAAATGACACAATTGTTGATGCAATAAGTACATATGGTTATCCTACAATTGAGATTGGAGGAGATTATTACACAACACAACCAGAGACAATCCGTGTTGTAGCAGAACCTGGATTTGTAAAATACGAATGGAATAATGGTGTTGAAAATGATACATTAGATATTACATACCCCGCCTCTTATAATTACGTAATTACAGTAACTAATACTAACGGTTGTAACGCAACAGATTCTTTATATGTATATACATATAATATTTTAGCTGATTCAATAAATGCTCCAATAGCTCAATGCGACTTCACAAATAGTGAAACAATAATAATTGGAGTTACAAACAATAGTGAAGACACATTGCAAATTGGAGAACCACTTGAAGTAGGCTATAGATTAAATTCTGATTCATATGTAAGTGACGCATTTACACTAACCGATATTTTATACCCGGATAGCACTGAATTATTTTCACTATTAAGTGATCCAGCTGATTTATCTGAAAACAGATTACATGGATTTAATGTTTTTGCAAAACTTACAAATATTGATGTTTTATTAACAGATACAACATTCATAAGCATAGATAATTTAAAACCAAACCTTGAACTTGGAGCGGATATAAATACTGGAGATACAGAACACACTATTGATGCCGGACCGGGATATGTATCATACCTTTGGTTTGATGCATCAGTTGCACAAACCTATATAGTGGATATAAATGATCAGAATCCAGGTAACATTTATTCAGTTACTGTAACAAATAGTTATGGTTGTAGTGCTACTGATGAGGTAGAAGTAACATTTACCATAACTCCGGATCTTGCAGTTACAGATATGTTTACACCTGAAGGGGCATGTTGGAATGCAACTGCAACATATCCTGTTTACATTGAAATAACTAATTCGGGAGTTGTGAATTTGAATTCAGCAGCAACCATAACTGTAGGATATACTTACGATGGAGGAACAGTTATAACTGAAATGCTTGACCTTGGTGGAGCACCATTGAATGCAAATGATGTGAAAGAACATACTTTTGCAAATGAAATCTCATTTCCTTCAGCGAAAGATTATCTCTTTAAGCCATTCGTAAAACACGCTGACGATGGTAATGTAAGTAATGATACTCTAAACACAGATATCGAAATTTCTTCTCCTATTGTAATATTAGGCTCAAATGATACTATTTCGACATATGATGATTCTTATGAGATATCCACTTTTGAAAGTTATGATACTTATTTATGGAGCGATGGAAGTGAAGAACCAACTATGACAGTTACTGAAACAGGTCTTTACTCTGTAACCATTACCGACGAGTTAGATTGCAATGGCGAAGGGAGTATTTATATTTCATTTTTAACTGATGTTAACAATCTAATTCAAGGTGATGGATATAAATTAACTTATTTCCCTAACCCTGTTTCAGAAAAATTAATGATTCAATTCGAAAATAAAAAGTCAAAAGATATTTTTATTGAGATTGTAAACTCTAATGGTCAGATACTATACAATAACAAGCTAAGCGGCATACAAAACTCAATTGAAAAAATTGATGTTAATTCTTATGCAAATGGAGTATATTTTATAAGATTTAGAATCGATCAAGATTACTATATAAGGAAACTAATTATTCAATAATCAATAAATATAAACGAGGGTGTCCAAAAAGGACTTGAAGCAAACATATTTCGACAAGCTCAATATGACAAGTTTCTGTATCCCAGCTTGTCACACTGAGCTTGTCGAAGTGTTTTTACAATTTTAACTACTTTTTGGACACCCTCGTTTTTTATGAAATTATTATATCTTCTAATTTTCGTTTTGGAACATGATGGACTTGCTTCTCGTCACGATAATATTTTATATCGTCATTCATAACTTCATCAATTACAACTTCTTCTTTTGGTTTTCCTAAAGCAATAACCAATAAAACATCAAAATGATCTTTTATATTTAACAATTCTTTAAGTTTATCTCTTTTTATCGAAGCAAAAATACAACCACCAAGTTTTTTTTCTACCGCACCCAAAAGCATGCTTTGCGAAACTATCCCATGATCACATAAAAAATTATTAGTAAGTCGTGTGTCGCCAAGGATAATAATATAGCCCGTAGGTTTTTCTCCTTCTTCGGGTCCTACCCAATCTTTTATATAAGCTGCCCAAGCTAGCGTAGAAAAAATCTTTTCATTGGTTTCACTATCGGCTGATAAGAAATATTTTAAAGGCTGAAGATTCCTACCTGAAGCAGAAAGTCTTGCCAGATCAACTAACTCCTCTAAATCGCTTATTGTAATTTTATGATCTTGATAAAATCTACGATAGCTTCTATTTTTTAATATTAAATCTTTTAGCATGATTATATATTTTTCGAAAAGGTACAAAAAAAGGAGGGTGTTCAAAAAGTAATGTTTATAAAAAGATTGTCATATTGAGCCTGTCGAAATATCTCATTTTTAAAGGAGTAGATTCTTCGACTGCGCTCAGAATGACAATTACTTAGTCTTTTTGAACACCCCCATTTTTAATATGGAGTTTAAAATTTTAATAATTTGACTTCTCAATTTCGAAATAAGCTTCAGGGTGACCACAAACCGGGCAATTTTTTAAAGCTTTAGTACCTTCATGAACATGTCCACACTTTCGGCATACCCAACGCACCTTTTCTTCACGTTCGAAAACTTTACCTGTTTCTATATTTTTAAGAAGCTTTAAATATTTTTTTTCATGTTCAGCTTCAACTTTAGCAATTAATTTAAAAGCAATTGCAATTTTTTTGAATCCTTCCTCTTCGGCAATTTTAGCAAATTCAGGATATAGTTCCGTCCATTCCTCATTTTCACCTTCAGCAGCTGCCTTTAAATTCTCAGCAGTTGTACCAATTGTACCTGCTGGATAAGTAGCAGTAATTTCAACCATACCTCCTTCTAAAAATTTAAAAAAAGTTTTAGCATGTTGCTGCTCTTGCATAGCTGTTTCTGTAAACAATTCAGATATTTGCTCATAACCTGCCTTTTTTGCCACCTTAGCAAAAAATTCATATCTGTTTTTTGCTTGAGATTCTCCTGCAAAAGATTTTAATAAATTTTGTTCTGTTCGTGTTCCTTTTAATGAGCTCATAATTTAGTTTTAAATACGCGTCCAACTTCTATAATGTAAGATTAGAGCAAAATTGATTAATATAAATTTAAATACCACACTTAGTAACGATTAGAAATAACTTCCCAATCAATTATGCTCCAAAAGTACCCAACATAATCAGGTCTTTTATTCTGATAATCTAAATAATAAGCATGTTCCCAAACATCGCAGGTTAAAATTGGTGTCAACCTTTCCGTCAATGGATTTTCAGCATTTGTAGTTTGAATAATATCTAAACTCCCATTTGGTTTTTTTACTAACCATATCCAACCAGCACCAAAAAGAGTTTTAGCTGCTACAGAGAACTTCTCTTTAAATTCTTCAAAAGATCCAAAACTTGCATGAATTGCTATTAATAATGGTCCGCTCAATTTTTCAATTTTATTTTTTCCAAACTGATCAAAATAAAAGGTATGATTCCACACCTGTGCGGCATTATTAAATATTCCCCCTTTTGTTTTCAATATGATATCAACAAGATCTAAATTTTCAAATTCTGTTCCTATAATCAGATTGTTTAAATTATTAACATAAGCAGCATGGTGCTTATCATGATGAAATTCAAGAGTGTGTTTAGATATTGCAGGTTCTAATGCATTATATGCATATGGTAATTTTGGTAATTCGAATGCCATGATTTTTATATTTAAATCGTTATAGTTTTTGTTATTCAAAAGTAATCATTAAAATTTTAAATTAAAAAAAGCCGAAGAAATAAATCTCCGGCTTAAAAACCCAAATTACAATTAAACCAATCTGTGCAAACAGCCTTTAGGCAGAACACAAACCCAAAAAACTAACCAAAACGCTTAGCAACCTGATCCCAATCAATGACATTCCAAAAAGCCTCAATGTAATCTGGTCGTTTATTTTGATATTTCAAATAATATGCGTGCTCCCAAACATCCAGACCTAATATCGGTGTTCCTTTTACTTCGGCAAGATCCATTAATGGATTATCCTGATTTGGTGTTGAAGTTATTAGTAATTTACCTTCCTGTTTAACCAGCCATGCCCAACCCGAACCAAATCGGGTAGCAGCAGCTTTATTAAATAAGTTCTTAAAATCTACAAATGATCCAAAATTTTTATCAATGGCATTTAACAAATCTCCACTTGGTTCTCCTCCACCTTTAGGAGACATAATATCCCAAAATAGTTTGTGATTATAAAACCCACCGCCATTATTTCTAACAGCAACAGAATAATTTGAAATATTACCAAGTAAATCTTCTATGGATTTATTTTCTAGTTCCGAATCTTTGATTGCATTATTCAAATTATTTGTATAGCCTGCATGATGCTTGCTATGATGTATTTCCATTGTTTGTGCATCGATATATGGTTCTAATGCATTATAGTCATACGCTAATTTTGGTAATTCAAAAGCCATAATTTTATTTTATTTAAGTGATTATTATATTATTTAGATTAATTCTAATTAACTTATTTTATAACAAAGAATGTTTCCAATTGTTTACTGTTTTTTAAAAAATTATTTTCACAAAATAAAAACTTAGGGCTTGAATAGAAAAATTTTAAATATTGCTATACCAAATATTATAAGTAATATCACAATTCCATTACTTGGAATAGTTGATTTGGCTTTGGTAGGGCATCTTGAGTCGAAAGTTTATATTGGAGCTATTGCCATTGGGAGCATGATCTTCAATTTTATATATTGGGGATTTAGCTTCCTAAGAATGGGGACTAGTGGTTTTGCAGCTCAGTCGTATGGTAAAAAGGATTTTCGTGAAAGCTTTTACATTCTTTATCGTGCGCTATTTGTTGGATTTATTGGTGCTATTTTTTTACTTATCGTTCAAAAACCAATTGATTTATTAAGTTTCTTCATTCTAAATGGAAGCGATGAAGTTGAATTTTTTGCTCAACAATATTTTTACATACGAATATGGGCTGCTCCCGCAACCATCGCACTTTATTCTATTTCAGGTTGGTACATTGGAATGCAAAATGCTAAAATCCCAATGATAATTGCTATAACTGTTAATCTATTAAATCTTGGGTTCAATATTTTATTTATTAAAGTATTTGGGATGAAATCAGATGGCGTTGCTCTAGGTACCGTTTTAGCTCAATACCTGGGGCTAATTATTGGATTAATATTCTTATCGAAGAATTCGAAAAGATTGAAGAA
Source organism: Bacteroidales bacterium (assembly GCA_027859205.1). GTDB lineage: Bacteria > Bacteroidota > Bacteroidia > Bacteroidales > UBA12077 > UBA12077. Next base: position 11,412 of record JAQIBH010000031.1, read on the forward strand.
ATATTTATTATTCAAGGAAATTCTTCAGAAAAATGCACTTAAAAAATTCTTAAATGTTAATAAAGATATATTTATAAGAACTATATGTTTGGTATTTGCTTTATCGTTCTTTACAGCTAAATCTGCTAAATATGGCGACACTTTACTGGCAGTAAATACTTTGTTACTCCAGTTTTTTATGATTTATGCACACATTGTTGATGGATTTGCATATGCTGGTGAAGCATTAGCTGGCAAATATTTTGGAGCCAGAGATAAATCAAATCTGATCAAATTAACTAAATTTTTATTTTATTGGGGATTAATATTATCAGGAATTTTCTCAATAGTATATTACTTTGGTGATAATTTGCTTTTAAAAATTTTAACCAACAACGCTGAGGTAATTCAAAACATTCAAGCTTATTTATTCTGGGTATATTTAATTCCTGTTTTAACTTTTGGAGCTTTTATCTGGGATGGAATTTTTATTGGAGTAACTGCATCGGCTAGTATGCGGAATGCAATGCTTATTTCTACATTCTTAATTTTCTTACCTTCATACTTTTTATTACATCATTATTATCATAATCATGGATTATGGGCAGCTTTTTTGATTTTTATGCTTGCTAGATTTATTACTTTGAGTATTTATGCAACAAAGGCTATATTTAAGAAAATATAAACAATTTCAATTAATGAGTGATTAAACAAATTATTAATGAATTAGGTGAATTATCAGATAAATGAATTTATATATAATTCAGAATTGTCATCCCCAACTTGATTGGGGATCTTTCTATAATTAAGATGAATTCAAAGATTCCCGCATTCGCGAGGATGACAATATATGTTTTTTACTAATTATACTTATTCCCAATCAAATAATTCTTTATATAATCTGCAACACCCTCCTCTAAATTAGTAAAAGGTTTATCATAACCTATTAATCGAAGTTTGCTCATATTTGCTTCTGTAAAATATTGATATTTATCGCGAATGTCAATCGGTGTATCAATAAAATCAATATCTTCATTCACATCCATACCTTTAAAGGTATTTTTTGTTAAATCAAGAAAAGTTCTGCCATTTCCTGTGCCTACGTTATATAAGCCAGAATCTTTTCTGTGATTCATTAAGAAAAACATTATTTCACTTAAATCTTTTACGTAAACAAAGTCTCTTGTTTGACCGCCATCAGGAAAATCAGGATTATGAGATTTAAACAATTTCATTCCGGTAGTTTTCTTAATCTGATTAAAAGCATGAAGAATTACCGATGCCATTCGGCCTTTATGATATTCGTTCGGTCCGTAAACATTAAAGAATTTTAATCCAGCCCAGAAAAATGGTTTCTGTTCTTGTGCTAGCGCCCATTTATCAAAATCATTTTTCGATTCACCGTATAAATTAAGAGGTTTTAATTTCTCAACAATTTCATGATTATCTTCATATCCTAATTCTCCTAAACCATAGGTAGCAGCCGATGAGGCATATACCAAGGGTAATCCATATTTAACACATTTTTTCCAAACTGCTTTTGAATAATCAAGATTTAAAGCATTGTAAATTTCTTTGGGAAAACCGGTAGTCGCTGATCGAGCTCCCATATGAAAAATGAATTGAAAGAATTTGTGATTTTCTTCAATCCAATTAATAAAGTCATCACGATGAACTTTTTGTGAATAGGTTTTCCCATCTAGGTTTTTATTCTTCTCAGAGTGTGAAAAATCATCAACAACAACAATATCTTTAAAGCCTTTGCTATTAAGTTTACTTACTAAATTACTTCCAATAAATCCTGCAGCTCCCGTAACTATTATCATATCTTTCTTGTTTAAGATAATTTTTAATATTGCAGTAAAAGTATAAATTTTATTGTGGATAGACGAGAAAAAGATACAAGATTTGAGTATCAAGTATCAATACAAAAATTTTATGTTAAAAAAATATTTTTATTCATTACAGGTAAAATCCCAAGAGATATCGCCTTTTCATATAATATATTTATTGCTTCTCTCCCATTCTTACCTAAATCTTTCGTAAAATCATTAACATACAGCTCAATATGCTTGTACATAACTTCTTCATCCATTTCTTGAGCATGTTGTTTTATAAAAGGATAAGCTGATTTAGGGTTCTCAAACGCAAACTCTACACTTCGTTTTAGTACTCTATTTATTTTTAATTGAAGATCCTTATTTAAATTTCTATTTACAGCAATGCCACCTAATGGTATAGGTAATCCTGTTTCTTTTTCCCAGTATTCACCCAAATCAATAATTTTTTTTAAACCTTTTTGTTCGTATGTAAATCTATTCTCATGAATAATTAATCCTGCCTCAACTTCGTTACTTAGAACTGCCTCTTCAATATCTGAAAAAAGATATTCTGTTTTATTTTTTGCATTAGGGAAAGCGATACTAAACAACAAGTTAGCTGTAGTATTTAATCCAGGTATAGCAATTTTAACATCATTTAATTCATCGGGATAAATTTTATGTTTACTTATTAATAAAGGTCCGTTTTTATATCCTAATGCACTGCCTGAATCTAATAACAAATAGTTATTAGCAATTTTTGAAAAAGCATGATAACTGATTTTAGTAACATCCAATTCCTTATTCAAAGCCTTATTATTCAATTCCTCCACATCGCCCAAAACAACTTCAAAATCTAAATCCTCAGTATCTATTTTATGATGCACCATGGCATCGAAAATGAAGGTATCGTTTGGGCAGGTTGAAAAACCTAATGATATTTTTTGCATGATTTAAATCTAATTTGTATCTACTATAACATTAATAATATCTAAAAGTTGTTGAGTGAGATTCTTAATCGCTAAAGGAATATTCCAATTAGCCTCATTGCGCTCTTCAACATAATTCGAAATTGTTCTTATTTGAAAAAAATTAACACCCTCATTTAAACAAACATAGAAAAAAGCAGCTCCTTCCATCGTTTCAATGTCGGCATTAAATTTATTTTTAAATAATTCGATATTTTTTCTAGATCCATGTGTTGTATTTACCGTAATAGCAGAAACTTTTTTTAAACCAAAATCGAATTCATAGGAGTTCTCCAATAAAGAGTTTTTAAATGGAAATTGATTTTTAGGAATAAAATCTTTTTCAAAAACAGTAAATAGCTCATCTTTATCTTCAATACCTAAATCTGCAAACTGATCAGTTTGAACAAAAACAGTATCTCCTATTTTTAATTCAGAATTAAAGCTGCCTGCAATGCCCACATTAATTACTACATCATATTTTTTTACAGATAGAGCTTTTAGCAAATTATAAGTGGTTAAAACACCACCAACTCCTGTTATTAAAAAATCAACTATAAAATTCTTTATTACCGTATATTTTCTAACGCATAAAGCCGAATCTTTTTTATTAATGTCTTTTTTTAATAATTGAATTTCATTTTCTGTAGCAGAAACAATTAATATCTTCATGTTTAATATTACTTTTGTCAATTCAAATATATTGCTTTTATATTAAAGTTCTTTTTTATTTATATTTGCAACAGCAAATTCATCATATATCAATACATAAACACATCATATCATGATTTATGTAACACGTAGAGAACGTTTTAGTGCAGCCCACCGTTTATTCAGAGATGAATGGACTGATGATAAAAACTTAGAGATTTTTGATAAATGCTCTTATCCCAATTGGCATGGACATAATTATGTTATGTATGTTACAGTAAAGGGAGATCTTAATCCTGAAACCGGATTTGTTGTAAATATTAAACGATTAAGTAAAATTATAAAAGAAAAGATAATAGTTAAATTGGATCATCGAAATCTGAATATAGATGTTGATTTTTTAAAAGGTAAAATGGCTTCAACTGAGAATTTGGCAATTGGTATATGGGAAGAACTTGAGCCTACTATTACCGCATTAGGTATTCATTTACACTGTGTTAAAATAGAAGAAACTGAAAATAATTTTGTAGAATATTTTGGAAATTAAATTATTATGGAAATTATAAATAACGGAGTACAAACATTTGAAGATACTGGATATTCAAGAATCGACAAATGGGATGATGTAAAAACAGCCAAACTGGCGGAACATTATAAGGCAATCTTAGATTTATTAGGTGAAAATACGGATAGAGATGGATTAAAAGATACTCCCGTTCGAGTTGCAAAAGCAATTCAGTTTTTAACTAAAGGTTATGGAATAGAGCCTAAAGATATTTTAAAAACTGCTATTTTTAAAGAGGATTATAAGCAGATGGTTATTGTAAAGGATATTGAATTATATTCAATGTGCGAACATCATATGATTCCTTTTTATGGCAAGGCACATGTAGCGTATATTCCTAATAAGCATATTACAGGGCTTAGTAAAATAGCACATGTTGTTGAAGCATTCGCAAGAAGATTGCAGGTACAAGAACGTTTAACAATGCAGATTCGTGATTGTCTTCAAGAAACTCTTGAACCAATGGGTGTTGCAGTTGTTATTGAAGCATCGCATATGTGTATGCAAATGCGTGGTGTTCAGAAACAAAACTCGGTTACTACAACATCTGCTTTCACAGGAGCTTTTTTACGTGATACTAAAACACGTGAAGAATTTATTCATTTAATTTCTTCAAGGCTTAGCTAAAAATTCTAGAATATTATATTAAATACCATTTCGAATAATTTTGACTCGTAAATGGTATTTTCTTATTTTTAACATCTATTTAATATAAATCATTTTACATTAAATATTAACTAATAATTAATTATATGAGAGCATATGTATTCCCAGGTCAAGGAGCTCAATTTGTTGGAATGGGTAAAGATCTTTATGATAACTTTCCTGTTGCAAAAGAATTATTCGAAAAAGCGAATGAAATATTAGGATTCAGAATCACTGATTTAATGTTCGAAGGTACTGAAGAAGATTTAAGACAAACAAAAGTTACACAACCAGCTATTTTCTTACATTCTGTAATTTTATCGAAAACATTAGAAGATTTTAAACCAGAAATGGTTGCAGGTCATTCTTTAGGTGAATTTTCTGCCTTAGTAGCAAATGGAGCTTTATCTTTCGAAGATGGGTTAACTTTAGTTTATAAGCGAGCTATGGCAATGCAAAAAGCATGCGAAATAGAACAATCAACAATGGCAGCAATAATCGGATTAGATGATAATGTTGTTGAAGAAATTTGTGTTTCAATAGATGAAATCGTTGTTCCTGCAAATTATAATTGTCCTGGTCAATTAGTTGTTTCCGGATCAATGAAAGGAATTGATGTTGCTTGTGAAAAACTAAAAGAAGCTGGCGCAAAACGTGCTTTGCCTTTAAAAGTTGGTGGTGCTTTTCATTCTCCACTAATGGAACCCGCAAGAATTGAATTAGCTGAAGCTATTAATTCAACAAATTTCAATACTCCAGTTTGTCCTGTGTATCAGAATGTAGATGCAAAACCATATACAGAACCTGCACAAATTAAAGAAAACCTTATTAAACAATTAACATCTCCCGTAAAATGGACTTATATAATGCAAAATATGATTGCTGATAAAATGAGTTCATATACCGAAGTTGGACCAGGTACAGTTCTTCAAGGATTACTAAAAAAAGTTAATAGAGAAATCCCTACACAAAGTGCCTAATAATAAAAAAATCACACTTCGACAGGCTCAGTGTGACATAATAAATAAGAAAGTTGTCATATTGAGTTTATCGAAATATTAACAACTTTCTAAATTTTTTATCTAATCTAAATAATCTAGAATTTTATTGTAACGCTTTGTTTTGTTTCATCGTGCAGGCTCAATGGAACGGGAGAAACTTTAACTAATGCTCGTAAGATATTCTTATTCTTATCTGTTAAAACACAAGTAGTAAAATCAAACTCAATTTTAACTTCTGCTACTCTTCGTGGGTTTTCTGACATAATTTTCCATGATTTTGCCGTAGCGCCATCAATAGAAAAACCATTGTCCTCTGCTTTGATTCCCATTATTGTAAATATACAACTGGCCAACGATGTAGCTAATAAATCTGTTGGTGAAAATGTTTCGCCTTTACCATGATTATCAGTCGGGGCATCAGTTATTAATTTATTTCCCGATTGAACATGAATTGCTTCGGTTCTTAACTGACCTGTATATGTTGTTCGTATTGTTTCAATTTTTTCCATAATTATCTTTATTAATTGCTTATAACAAAGATATAGAATTAAATCACTATTGACATAAAGTACCATAGTTTTAGAAGTCGAATGTTAATCGATGTAAACAAAACTAAAAATATCTAATAATGAACAAGGAATAATGAATAATGATTTTAAATCCCCAATGAAAATCTAACACGCTATATATTAGCCACAAAACTCACTTCGATATTCAAAATTCGTTAATCGGTGTTCGATATTCAAATTTCAAAATCTTTTAAACACGAAAGCGAAATGTACTAAAGTGTATAGTTTTGACTATGTTTGAAACTATTAAAATTGAAATTTCCATTAATGACCGCAAGATGTACAGCCCGAAGAATCAGCAATGCCATCAACATCTCTACGACACAATATTTCCTCATGTCTTGCACATGATAATCCTAGCTTGCGCATTTCTTTATTTCCACCAATCGAAGTTTTTGGAAATTTTTTATTTCTGAAGAAAATATTAAAGCCAATAGCTAAAAAAACCAAGGACATTAAACCAGTTACTAAAAGAAGTAATTTAATAAACATTATTTTAAATTTGTTGTTATACCTTTCAATGCAAAGATAAATATTTAAATCAATATTAAATATCTAAATCATTGCATTCTTTTATAATTTTAACAAATCAGTCATCTGCAATAATTTAAGTTTTTAAAAATCAAATTATGAGTACTAAAACATTAGAAAAGAAAATAATTCATAATAAATCTGACATATTAAATGATTACAAAATTGCCTATTTAAGTCGCCAATTAAGCTTATTAGGCAGAAAAGAAGTATTAACCGGGAAAGCGAAATTTGGTATTTTTGGTGATGGAAAAGAAATTACTCAAATTGCTATGGCTAAAAATTATAAAAATGGGGACTGGCGATCTGGATATTATCGTGATCAAACATTTATGACGGCTGCAGGGCTTTTTACAGCCGAAGAATTTTTTGCTCAGTTATACGGTGAAACTGATACTAAATTAAACCCTGGGAATGGTGGCAGATCATTCAATAATCATTTTTCTACACGAAGCTTAAATGCTGATGGTACTTGGAAAGATTTAATGAAACAGAAAAATTCTTCCGCGGACATATCACCTACAGCAGGGCAAATGGCTCGTTGGGTTGGATTAGGTTATGCTTCAAAATTATTTAGAAATATAAAAGAGCTTCATCAATTTACAGATTTATCAGACAATGGTAATGAAATAGCATTCGGAACAATTGGAGATGCTAGTACCTCTGAAGGGCAGTTTTGGGAATCAATGAATGCCGTAGGAGTTTTACAAGTACCAGCTGTTATTACTGTTTATGATGATGGTTATGGCATTTCTGTTCCTAAAAAATATCAGACTACAAAAGAAAGTATTTCAGAATTATTAAAAGGATTTGAAAGAACAAAGGATAAACCCGGAATAGTTATTTATAAAGGTAAAGGATGGGATTACGCTGGTTTGGTTAAAATATTTAAAGAGGGAACTGAATTAGCTCGGAAGGAACATGTACCAGTATTGTTTCATATTGAAGAAATTACACAGCCTCAAGGACACTCTACTTCCGGTTCGCATGAACGATACAAATCGGAAGAGCGATTAAAATGGGAAACAGAATTTGATGGAATTATAAAGATGCGAGATTGGATCATTTCTGAAAAAATATCAACCTCAACAGAACTTGAAAAAGTAGAAGAAGAGGCATTAAACGAAGCCAAACTTGCAAAAAAAAGTGCATGGAAAAAATTTAAAGATCCTGTTAAAGAAGAACGTGCCAAATTAATTGAAATTATTGACAACCGATCATGCATGTGTAAGCGCGAAGGATATGATAAAGTGGGAACAATTACAAACGATCTTAAGAAAATAATTGATCCCGTTCGGAAAGATAATTTCAGTGCTGCAAAGAAAATACTTCGTCATGTTTGTACTGATTGTAATATTCGTAGTAAGCTCCAAAAGGATTTGTCGGCTTGGTTGGATCATAACTATGAAGATAATTATGAAAGATATAATACTAAGTTGTATAACGAATCAGAAAAATCGGCATTAAATGTTACTGAAGTAAAACCCGAGTTTAAGCCTGATTCAAAAGAAGTTGCCGGGCGTGAGATATTGCGTGATAACTATGATTACTTGTTTAATAAGTATCCTAAATTAATAACATTTGGCGAAGATGCCGGATTTATTGGTGGTGTAAATCAATCATACGAAGGACTACAAAAGAAATATGGTGAACTAAGAATAACAGATACGGGAATTCGCGAACAAACAATCTTAGGACAAGGAATTGGATTAGCCTTGCGAGGTTTAAGACCAATTGCGGAGATTCAGTATTTCGATTATTTATTATATGCCTTGCAAGGCTTAAGTGATGATTTAGCAACAACTCATTACCGTACAGCAGGAGGACAAGTTGCTCCTGTAATAATAAGTACTCGTGGTCATCGATTAGAAGGAATATGGCATTCTGGCTCACCATTAAGTATGGTAATTAATTCTATTCGTGGCGTTTATGTATGCGTTCCCAGAAATATGACACAGGCAGCTGGGTTTTATAATACTTTACTGGAAGGAGAAGATCCTGCTTTAGTTATTGAACCACTTAATGGATATCGTTTAAGAGAAAGACGACCCGAAAATATTGGAGAATATAAAATTCCTTTAGGCATACCTGAAATTATTAATGAAGGTTCTGATATTACTTTAGTGACCTATGGTTCATGCGTAAGAATTGCGGAGGATGCTGTTAAACAACTAAAAGAGTTCAATATTTCTGTAGAACTTATTGATGTTCAAACTTTACTACCTTTCGACAGAAAACATAGCATTGCAAAATCAATAAAGGAAACAAACAGAGTTGTATTTTTTGATGAGGATGTTCCGGGTGGTGCAACTTCGTTTATGATGCAAAAAGTTTTAGAAGAACAAGGTGGATATTTCCATTTAGATTCTGAACCTAGAACTGTAACAGCAAAAGAACATAGACCTGCTTATACAACTGATGGAGATTATTTCTCAAATCCAAATGCAGAAGATGTTTTTGAAGCTATTTACTCAATGATGAATGAGGCCGATCCAAAGAGGTATCCAGAGTTATACTAATTAATATGTTAGTGAAATTGAACCGGAACTAATATTTATGTAAATTAACTCAGGTACCCACTGATTGTAATGTTTTAAGGTTCCCGTAAAATTAGCAATAAACTCTGTATCGTTATTAGCTAGTACCTGAAAATCCATTATTACTGAGTTATATGGAGTTCCGCGTGAAGTTCTAAAAGTAAATACATTATTATATAATACATTATTTCCAACTTTATTTGCATATACTATAAATATAATAATACTATCATCATTAGTAGTGCTGGCCGTTATATGCAATAAATTAATTTCTTCATTTGTAGAAATCTGTTCTACAATAGGGCTAACTTTAAAAATAGTAAATGTTTTATCTTTGTGATATTCTTTGGTAATCTCTTCATAATAAGATATCTCTAATTTATTTGACTCATTATCAATATCTATAGAATCGTCTTTTGAGCAAGAAGCAAAAAATAATATTAATAGACTATAAATTATTATTTTCATATTACTTATTTTTATAAAGTACACTATCTCAATACTCCATTAAGTTTTAAGTGGCAATTTGGCCGAATTAATAAGTTTTTTGACATTATTACTACTCTCATTCCCTGATTTTTATATGTTCAATAACTGTTATGTACTCATTCTGCTTTTTAATTTCATAATTCAGATAGTATTAAAAGCATGATATTAAGTCCAGGTAAAATATTCTGGTTATATAATATAAACTGAGTTCAACTAATATGATTATTTTATTTGTTTTTACCCTATTATATCTTTTACAATTGCGTCTGCATAATTCAATTTTGACTCCCTTATTTTGCTAAAGTATCTTTAATTGATAACAGCTAAAAATAAGTCAACAAATGTGAAATTTTAAAATACCAATAACGTAGATTTTCTATCTAAGGGTTTAATGCTAGTATAAAATGATAAATAAATTTTTATGAAAAAATAAGGGATAATTATCTAAACATCTACACTAGAGGTTAATAAAAATGAAATTTAATATAAACAAATTGGAATTTAGAATTGATTTCATTAACTTAATTTTTTATTATTTAATTAATCAATTATGGCTTTTAAATTATTCAAAAAGAAAAACCTGTCCGTCCGGCAGGCGGGCAAAAAAAGACAATTGCAAGATTTAAACGGAACTCCATTAATGCTTGGAGATAAAGTTGAATGTCTGCGATATGACATGGGAGAAAGTATTCTTATTGAAGGAGAAAATGGTTTTGAGTACGAATCAATTAAAACTAAACAAAAAGTAAGCTTTGCAAAAATGATTGATGCTGCAAATTCATTTCAGAAGGTTCGTAAACTAGATTAATCAGTTTACTAAGCAAAAAAGATATTGATTATAATGAAGATAGATGACAAAAGTCATTGAGTACTTAAATACATATTGATATTTTTATAAAAATATTTAACCACTGAAAAATGCCTAAATTTATAATAAGAATTATTCCACCGCATAAATGGAAACTACCAGTTACAGTTTTATTAGCAGTATTTATAGGTCTTTTTTTTTACTCTATCTATCTTTCCAACGCAGCAGCATATTTATCTGACAATCCTGAAACATGTATAAATTGTCATGTTATGGTTCCTCAATTTGCGACGTGGAATCATGGTTCACATAGAGAATTAGCAAGTTGTAACGACTGTCATGTTCCACACAACAATCTGATTTCAACTTACTATTTTAAGGCAAAAGATGGAATAAGACATGCTGCAATGTTTACCTTAAGATTGGAACCACAGGTTATTCATATTAAAGAAGCAGGAATTGAAGTAGTTCAAGAAAATTGTATACGATGCCATGAAGATTTAATATTAACAGCTCAACAACAAGTAAACAATACAGCATTTCATTCAGAAAGAGAGACCCGTTTATGTTGGGAGTGCCATAGAGAAACTCCTCACGGAAGAATAAATAGTTTATCAATTGTACCCAATGCAATAGTTCCTTTACTGGAAAGTCCTGTACCCGAATGGATAAAAGAAATAACAAACGAATAAAATAATTAAAAAATAAATTGCCATGAAACCTATTAGTGATCAAATCAAAGAGAAGCCCTGGAAAGGATGGATTTTATTTTTCGCGACAATTTTAATTGTATTCTTTTTAGGCTTATTAGCCTCATCAATTATTGAACGTCGTGCTGAAGCAGTATTTGCTTACACGCCAAAAGTAGAACATTCACAATGGGAGCCTCGAAACGATGTTTGGGGCAAAAATTTTCCACGTCAGTATAATAGATCTCTTCAAACAGAAGATCAATCTTTTAAAAGTAAACATCTAGGAAGTACACATAGAGATATGCTTGAAGAAGATCCCAGGCTAGTTGTTCTTTGGGCAGGATATGGATTTGCAAAAGAATATAACCAAGGTAAAGGTCACGAGCATGCTATAAATGACATGAGAAAAATTCTTAGAACAGGAGCTCCTATTGATGGTAAACAGAGTCCTATGCCAAATACTTGCTGGACATGTAAAAGTCCTGATGTACCAAGAAAAATGCAAGAAATGGGTGTAGCCGAATTTTACAAAGGATCTTGGGAAACTTTAGGTGCTGAAATTGTAAATAATATTGGTTGTGCCGATTGTCATGATGCTAAAAACATGAATCTTCGAATATCACGACCTGCTTTAGTAGAGGCTTACGACAGAATGGGACTTGACATAAACACAGTTAGTCATCAAGATATGAGAAAACTTGCATGTGCACAATGCCATGTTGAATACTATTTTAAGGGCGAAGGCAAATACCTTACATTCCCTTGGGATAATGGAACTTCTGTAGAGGCAATGGAAGAATATTACGATGAGTATAAAATAAAGGATTGGACACATACAATTAGTAAAGCACCAATGCTTAAAGCTCAGCATCCGGATTTTGAGTTATTTGAAACAGGAATTCATGCTCAAAGAGGTTTAGCCTGTGCCGATTGCCATATGCCATATATAAATGAAGGTGGACAAAAGTTTACAGATCATAAAATTCAAAGTCCACTGAATAATATTGCAAATACTTGTCAGGTATGCCATAGAGAAGAAACTACTGAACTTTTAGCTAATGTTTATGAACGTCAAGATAAAATAAAGCAAAACAGAGATAAACTTGAAATACTTCTGGTTCGCGCTCATGTTGAAGCAGGCAAAGCATGGGAACTTGGAGCAAACGAAAATCAAATGGCTGCTATATTACAAGATATTAGGCATGGTCAATGGCGTTGGGATTATGTTGCAGCAAGTCACGGTGGTTCGTTTCACAGCCCTATTGAATCGGCACGCATAATTTCAACAGGTATTGATATTGCACAAGAGGCCAGAATAAAACTTGCACGATTATTGGCAACTTACAATTACAATCTGGAAGTTCCTTATCCTGATATTACAACAAAAGCAAAAGCACAAAAATATATTGGATTAGATATGGAAAAGATGAATACCGAAAAGCAGCGATTCATAAAGGAAGTTGTTCCCGAATGGGATACTCAAGCAGCAGAAAGAGAAGCAACTTACGAAACATCCACTTTTTAGAAATAATATATAAACAATAAACTGCTATATCCTGATAATTATAGGAACTTAGAGACAATATAGCTGATTTTAAGTATAGAGAACTATCAATTGAAAAGCAAAAATTTGAAAAAAGAAACTGTCTAAATACGACATTCTCTTTTTTATTTTAAATACTAAAAGTTATTTGCATTAATTATTACATTTAACATCAAATTAAAATTAAAAGCATGAGACATATTTATATAATTCTTGGCATTGTTTTGTTGTCGAACTTAAGTTTTGGACAAAATCCACATAACACCGATAAGCAAAACAAAATGCGAACCGTTCTTTGTATGGATGTTATTCAAACGAGCAACTATACTTATTTACAAGTTAATGAAAAAGACTCTTTAATTTGGATCGCTATTCCTAAAATGGAAGCCGAAAAAGATAAAGTTTATTATTTCGTCGGAGGTATGGAGATGGGACCATTTAATAGTAAAGAGTTAGATCGTACTTTTGATCAGTTATTGTTTCTTGCAGGTGTATCATCAACACCTAAACCAAATAATCAAGAAAAAAAGACTCATAAAGCTGAGGTAAAAACTAACAAACAAGATATTGAAATTGAGCCAACTAAAGGCTGTATAACTATCGAAGAACTTTATGCAAACAAGGATGAATATGCAGATAAAGTGGTTTCTATCAAAGGTCAAGTTACTAAATTTAGTGATTCAATTATGAATAGAAATTGGATTCACGTACAAGATGGAACAAATCACGAAAATGATTTTGATTTAACCATAACAAGTAATGAAATTGTAAAAATTGGTGATGTAATAGTTATATCGGGAAAATTGACTTTAAATAAAGATTTTGGTTACGGTTATTTTTATAAAGTATTAATCGAAGATGGAAAAATAATAAAATAATATTCGATATATTTTGACCTATTCCCAAATAGGTGACAAATTTTTGAAAAAGGCTTACGAAAATAAGCCTTTTCTTATTACTAGTTTTCATTATTTAATATAACAAACTCAACTCGTCTATTTTGTGCTCTTTCTTTTGAGTTACTATTTGGTGTTAAAGGTTTACTTTCTCCAAAACCTCGAACTTTAATACGCGTACCTTCAATTCCATTCTTAACAAGAAACTCTTTTACTTTATTTGCTCTTAAAATGGATAAATATTGATTGTAATCAGCAGAGCCTATACTATCAGTATGTCCGTGCAATTCTATATTAACACTAAGGTTCTTTTTTAAATATTCAACAAGTGGAATTATTAACTTTTCTCCCTCACTATCTATTTCACTAGTCGAAAATGCAAAATTCTTAATTGGGAAATCAATAGCATCCACACCTTCATCAATCGTTTCTATTTTTTGTTCAGTGTCAGTATCCTTATTTAATAATTCATTTGGCTTAATTTCCTTGCTTACTTCTTTCTTCACAGGTTCATTTAAAGCAATATCTTTATTTGTAATTGTATCGATTAAAATATTTTCTTCCAATATTTTATCAGACTCTTGCTGATTTGGAGCCAGATCAATGACAGTATCAACAGCCAATTGACTCAAAACCTGCATGGTATATTCATCCTCTGTAAGCACGACATCATTTTGTGTTGGCAAAATTTGATCCATGCTGTCATTTTTCTCAATCATTTGCTTTTCTGCTCTTTCATTAAACTCAATTACACTTACATCTATCGATTGAACATGCTCTGAATAGTCCTGATATCTTTTATTTGGAACAACTTTCGTTGATTCGTTTGTCAATGAATTTTCAGTTACCAATAATTGCTCAAAGTTTCTGTTATATTCTTCTTCAGCATGACAGCCTGTTGCACAAGAACCACCAAATTCTTTTACTACATAATTCATATCCATTTCCCAATTACCAAATAAAACTTTATCACTTATAAGAAATTTGCCCTTTGTACCATGAACATCATGGCAAGTATTACATGATCTCCCCTTTTCTCCATTGATGTGAAGGTAATGCATATTCACATTTCCGTTTCTAAAATTAGTTGCATCTGT
>JAQIBH010000047.1 GCA_027859205.1 Bacteroidales bacterium
AAAGTCAAAAAATTGTCTATACTTCGACAAGCTCAGTATGACAACTTTCTGTTAGTCAGCTTGTCACACTGAGCCTGTCGAAGTGTTTTTGCTTTAAGACTAGCTTTTTGGACAGCATCATTTATCTTAAAATGGTTTCATTACGATTTGGACCAACCGAAATTACTTTAATTGGTACATTAACTTCGTTTTCAATATATTTTAAGTATTCTTTAAATTCTAAAGGTAATGCTTCGTATGAATTAATTTTTGAAATATCTTCTGTCCAACCTTTAAACTCTTTTAATACTGGTTCAATAGGCTCATTTATTTCAAAAGGCATATAATTAATTTCTTTGCCTTTAAGTTTGTAATGTGTACATACTTTTATTGTTTCAAAACCTGTTAAAACATCAGCTTTTGTAATTGTTAATTCGGTTATTCCATTAAGCATAACTGCATATTTAAGAGCAGGTAAATCCAGCCAGCCACAACGTCTTGGTCTTCCTGTTGTAGCACCAAATTCGTGCCCTTGTTTTCGTAATGTTTCGCCCTCTTCATTTTCCAGTTCAGTAGGAAATGGGCCACTACCAACACGAGTACAATAAGCTTTAAAAATTCCAATAATATTACCTATTTTATTAGGTGCAACACCTAATCCTGTGCATGCTCCGGCACAAGTTGTATTTGAAGATGTTACAAAAGGATACGAGCCAAAATCAATATCAAGTAAGGTTCCTTGTGCGCCTTCTGCTAAAATTAATTTACCCTCATCAAGATATTTATTTATTTCATGTTCGCTTTCAATAAGCTTAAATTGCTTTAGTAATTCAATTCCTTTAAACCAGCTTTTTTCATAATCACTAAGATCATAATTAAAATTAAATTGCTTTAATAGATCTTTATGTTTATTGGTTAAAAAATTATACTTTTCTTTAAATTCAGGATTCATAATATCGCCAACACGTAGGCCATTTCGGCCTGTTTTATCCATATAGGACGGCCCTATTCCTTTTAAAGTAGAACCAATCTTGGTTTTGCCTTTTGCTTTCTCAGAGGCTGCATCCAGAATTCGATGCGATGGTAATATAAGATGAGTGCGTTTTGAAATAAAAAGGTTATTAGTTATATCAACATTTAGTTTTCTTAGCTCATCAATTTCTTGCATAAATATTACAGGATCAATGACAACTCCATTACCAATAATATTTATTGCATCAGGCCTAAAAACTCCGGAAGGAATAGTATGTAATACATGTTTTATTTCATTAAATTCTAATGTATGTCCTGCATTTGGACCACCTTGAAATCGAGCAATGACATCATATTTAGGTGCTAAAACGTCAACAATTTTCCCTTTTCCTTCGTCTCCCCACTGAAGACCTAATAATACATCTAATTTCATTTGCTTATTTGATTTAAAAGGCGTTTGCAAAATACAACAAAAGCTTAAAAGTAAAAAAATCTCCGATTATTACACGGAGATTCAAGAAAGTTTTATGAACTGTTTATTAACTTTTTGATTTCTTATCTTTTGATTTCTTTGATCGGCACTCTTTACAAATTCCGTAAAAGTACAAAGAGTGGTAACTTATTTTAAAATCCATCATTTCTGCAGCAGTTTCTTGAATTTCATGAATTCTAGGATCACAAAACTCAAGTACATCCCCACAGTCTTGACAAATTAAGTGGTCGTGTTGTTTGCAATTATGAGCTTTTTCGAATTGAGCTATATTTTTACCAAATTGATGTTTTATAACTAAGTTGCTTTCAAGTAGTAACTCAATGGTATTGTACAAAGTAGCTCGACTTACTCGATAGTTTTTATTTTTCATTGAAATATACAAAGATTCAATGTCAAAATGATTGTCACGTGAATAAATTTCTTCAAGAATTGCATAGCGTTCCGGAGTTTTTCTATGTCCTCTTCTTTCAAGATATTCGGTGAATATTTTTTTTACTGTATCTGTAGTTTCAGCACAAATCATAAACAATCATTTAGTAAAGTTTGCTAAAAGTATGTTTTTTTTTTGTTATTTAGAATTAATTTAAAGAAAAATTATTGGGATATTTTTTCGTTTCGTTTTACTGAATCGATGCCTTTTATTTTGCTTATGTTCATTATAAGGTTATTTAAATCCTTTACATTGTGAACGTAAAGTTCAAGTTCACCCTCAAAAATACCATCATGCGTTTCAATAAAAATTTTACGCATATTTACAGTAAGCTCATTTGAAATTATAGCAGTAATATCAGAGACTATACCTATTCTGTCAATCCCGTTTAGTGTTAATTTAGCGAGCGATGAAAGAAATTTCTGAGATATCCATTTTGCAGGAACGATATAATTACCCTCACTCGACAATAATCGAATTGCTATAGGGCATTTTGCTTTATGTATAATAACAAAATTATCTTTTGGATTTTTATACCCAATAACATTATCTCCAGGAATAGGATTGCAGCAGTTAGAAATTTGTATTTTATAATTTTCCTGATCTTCATTATCGCTAATAATTAACGGATCTTTATAATTGAACTTTTGCTTTACTTTAGTTGTTTGAATATTCTTTTTTGCTTTATTTGTTGATGATGTTTTTGATATTTGAAGATCCCAATATCGAATAATCTTATTTTTTGTATTTTTCTTTAATATTTTTTTTAGATTATCAAGTGTAATAATTCCACTTCCTATTTTACTATATAATTCATCCTTGCTTGATATTGCAAATTCAGGTAATATTTTTTTTAATACTCGACCACTTGGATGAACTTTTAAGTCTTTTAATTTAGATTCCAGGAGTGATTTTCCTTTTTGAATTCGATCTTTGGTCTCTGCCTTAATAGCATCCGTTATACTAGTTTTTGCTTTTGCAGTTTTAACATTTTCGAGCCATTCATTTTGGATTTTTTGTTTATTCGAAGTAATTATTTCAACCTGATCACCACTTCTAAGTATGTAGTTTAACGGAACGAGTTTATGATTAACTTTTGCTCCAATTGCTTTGTTGCCAATTTCACTGTGTATTTCAAAAGCAAAATCAAGTGCAGTTGAATGTTTAGGTAAAGTCTTAATTTCGCCTTTTGGTGTAAAAACCAAAATTTCTGCCGAAAACAAATTCATTTTAAATTCATCGAGGAATTCCAGTGCATCTGAATGTGGATTCTCTAGCATTTCTCGAATCTTTTTAATCCATCTGTCTAATTCACTTTCACTTGCATCATCTCCTTTGTATTTCCAATGAGCCGCAAATCCTCGTTCTGCAATTTCATCCATACGTTCAGATCGAATTTGTATTTCGACCCATTTCCCGTTTGGCCCCATTACAGTTGTATGTAATGCTTCATATCCATTTGCTTTTGGAGAGCTGATCCAATCTCGAATTCTATCAGGTTTAGGAGTATATATGTCGGTTATAATAGAATAAATTTGCCAGCACTGAGCCTTTTCTGTTTCTCTGTTTAGTGATTTAAAAATAATTCGAACAGCCATTAGATCATATACTTCGTCGAATGGAATATTTTTAAGTTGCATTTTATTCCATATCGAAAATATTGATTTTGGTCGGCCATTAATATCAAAATCTATATTACTATTTTCAAGTTTTTCTATTATTGGCAATGAGAATCGATTAATTTCTTGTTGTCGTTTTTTCTCGTTATGTTTTATTTTACTTGTGATTTCTTCAAATACGTCCGAATGCCTATATTTTAAGCTCAAATCTTCGAGTTCACTTTTTATCGCATATAAGCCTAAACGATGTGCTAATGGAGCATATAAATATATTGTTTCGCCTGCAATTTTAAGTTGTTTATTTGGAGGCATCGAATCTAAGGTCCTCATATTGTGTAAACGGTCGGCCAGTTTCATCAGAATTACTCTAACATCATCTGATAATGTCATCAGCATTTTTCTGAAATTTTCGGCTTGCAACGAAGATTGTTTATCAAAAACATCTGAAATTTTTGTAAGCCCATCAATAATTGCAGAAATTTTTTCTCCAAAGAGGTGGTTTATATCCTCAAGAGTATATTCTGTGTCTTCTACAACATCATGTAATAAAGCACAAGTAATTGATGTTGTACCTAATCCCATTTCAGATGTAATAATTTTTGCAACAGCAATTGGATGAGCAATATACGGCTCTCCTGATTTCCTTTTTATTCCTTTATGCGATTCTTTTGCTAAATCAAAAGCTTTTCTTATAAGTGTAATATCTTTAATCTTAACATGCTTTGAGCAACTTGAAATAAGATCCTTATACAAATCTTCGGCATATGCATCTTCATCTTCGATATTTAATTTTATAATTGGATCTATACTTTTCATATACATTCAAGCGCTAATTAAAACACAAATTTAATGAAAATTTGACGAAATTTGGAATCTGTACTTGTTGATTTTATGGATGAATTACCATAATGTTCCCCCTTTGTTCAACAACTTGATTATTGGGTGATTTCACTCTTAAATAGTATATGTATGAACCAGTGGGTGCAGAATTTCTATTGAATTCTTTCCCATCCCATGCTTTGGAATAATCGTTTGTTTCAAAAATTAAATTACCCCAACGGTTGTAGATTTTGAAATCAAATTCTATTGGAATAAAACTAAATACGGCTTGAAAAAAATCGTTGTGCCCATCGTTATTTGGTGTAAATGCTTCAGGAATGTATATTTTAGGTTTTAAATAAACACATCCTACGTTTGATTGGCTATATTCACTTATGGATGTACCAGATTCTATAGCTCGAATATAATAACAAAACTGATTATAACTTTGCAAAGATTCTATATTGTCATCGAAACTATTGAAATTAGAAAATGAGCCAATTAATTCAGGCTCTAAATTGTTAACCGATCTGTAAATTTCATAACTCTCAGAAATCAGGGTATTTTCTTTAAAATTATTCCAATTTAAAGAAACATCAAAATCATCAATTTCAACTTTTAGAACTATATTGTTTATTAAATTAGAATTAGTAGTTTCCCTGCCACATTGATTAATTGAAATTAATTTATAGTAATTTATTTCCGTCTCCGGTTTTGAATTATTATGGTTTGCAATTAATTCGTATTCTGAAGTAGTATATGTTTCTAATGTATCAAATTCGCCCGTTTGTGAATCCGATTTTAAAAGTTTATAAGAATCTAATTCTGTATTAGGATCAATATTGAATTTAATATTGGTGCTATTTCCATCAACGACTGTGGATATTGCATTAATATAATCCGGACTAATTGGCATTTGAGTAAACAAATTAATTGGATTTGAATTACTAGTAGAGTCTTGTCCTTGCCATTGCGTTTCGATAAATATTGTATAATCTGTATTATCTAATAAATTTTCAATAGTATATTCGTTTTCTGAAGCACTTACGGGTATTTTCTGCAATATTCCATCTTCAAAAATATTTACATAAAATTGAGAAGGAGTCCAGTCATTTGTTGGGAATGGTGGATTATAATCATCTAAATCATTCCAGTTTAATTTTATTTGTTGCAAACAGGAATCATATTCGGAAGTTAAATAATAGGTTGAAACTATATCGGAACTTATTAGTGTATTCTCACTAATTCTATAGGCTCGTGGTTTGGTATTCGCTTGCGCTGTAATGTCAATGTATGATTTGATACTTAAATCAGTAATTTCTGCAATATCTTCAGTTTGATTTAGAATTTCTAATTCATCTCTGTTGATATAGATTGTATCTGTACCCGTATATTCCCAAGATATTCTTACGTGCCCTAAATCATTAATAACAGAAACATTAGTAATGTCTATTTGTGCAATACTTCTTTCAATAAATAGGAAAAAAGAAATTGTAATTAATATGGAAATAAGAATTTTACGCATAATTTATAAAGTACAATTCTATAAACGAAAATAATAATATTAATTGTATTTACCTGCTATTGTTTTAATTAAAGTGTCTTCATGGAAATATTTATTTGCAATATTTTTTATTTCATCAGGAGTAATATTTTTTAAGCCTTCAACAGCTTTATTATAAAAATTAGTATTGATATTTAACTCAATAATATTTTTGAAAGCTGATGAAATTTCAAAAGGACCGTCAAAAGAGCGGAGTAAATCACCAGCCATATAATTCTTTACAAGAGAAAGTTCTTCTTGGCTAACTTCTTCTTCTCGTAGTTTTTTTATTTCAGTAAGAATATCCTTTATGGCATTTTTTGCAACATCGGCTCTCACTTCTGATAGAATTATTAGATAACTTGTATTTTTTAACGAAACTAACACTGAGCCTATTCCATAAGTATAACCTTTTTCTTCTCGAATACTTTTCATTAAACGGGAACCAAAATATCCACCTAATATTATATTAACGACATTTAAGTTATGATAATCAGGATGATCTTTATTAATCATAATTTTTCCTAAACGAATAGCCGATTGTGTTGCATCTTCTTTTTCAACAAACATTTCAGGCTTGGGAATGTCTATCGTTTGGTAATTTAATGATTTAATATCCGTTTGTACTTTCCAATCTTTGTTCCCAAAATATTGATTTATAAGTACTATATCGGAATCATTAATTTTACCGGAAAGCATTATTTTACAATTTTTAGATTGGTAATGCTTTTTATGAAAATCAATAATATCATTACGATTAACTTGATTGTAGTCTTCAATGTTTGCTTTTTTTCCGTACGGATGATTTTCTCCAAAAAGTTGTTCGTTAAATTCACGACGAGCAATACTGGTCACTTTTTCAAGCTCAATTTGAAATTGTTGTTTCCGTTTGCTTAGGAAAATCCGTAGTTCATCTTCCGGGAATTTTGGATATTTTATAATATCTTCAAAAATAATTATTGTTTCGGGCAAATATTTTTTGAGCGTATATAGCGTAATATTTCCGAAATCTTTAGTTGGATATGGGTGAATAAATGCACCGTAGAAATCTAATTTTTCAGCAATTTGCAGTGAACTTAGCTTTTGAGTTCCTTCAATTAGCATTTCGTTAACAATGGTTGCAATTAATGGTTTAGTCTGATACCAACTTCCTGCATTAAATGATACATCAATTTTTATTATATCTTGTGTCCCTGCATTTGTAATATAGGTTTCAATACCATTATCAAGATTTATCTTTTTTGGAATTGGTATATTTATATTTTCTATATTTTGAAATTTGGGCTGTTGTTGTCTGTTTAAATTCATTACTTTATTTTTTTGATAAATAGTAAAGTGTTGATGAATTATCTCTTCTGAACATTTCTGAAGCAACAAGCTTGATTTCTTCTTTGCTTACACTTCTGTATTTTTCAATTTCGTAATTTATGCGATTTGCATCACCCAGGAGTTCATGATAAGCTAAATCCATTACTTTGTTTAAAGCACTTATCTGTCCAAATTGGTAAACCGATTCGAATTTGTTTTTCACTTTTTCTATCTCGTAATCAGTTATATTTCCGTTAATAATTTCATTAAGTTCTGTATTTATTGCTTCCTCAGCCTCATCCATCTTTATATTTTTCATTAATTTACCAGTAACTATAAAAAGCCCAGCGTCAATATCGCCAGTTATATGTGCATTTATATCGCTAAATAAATTTCTGTTTTTAACCAGATTTTGGTATAACCTGGAAGATTTACCATTTGATAAAAGATCTGAAATTAAATCACTTATGTAATATTCTTTTTCGAGTTTTGAACTCATATGAAATACTTTATAAATAGCATCAAATGGGACATTTCGTTCTACAGTTTGCGTTCTAGCTTCTTTTTGTTTAGGTTCTTGTGGAATTTCTTTTAGGTTGATTTTCTTTTTCTCAATTGGTCCAAACCATTTCTCTGCCAAAGGTTTTATTTCCTCTAAAGTTACATTTCCCGCAATACTTAAAATTGCATTGTTAGGTGCATAATGGTAATTAAAAAAATCTTTTACATCTTTTAAATTAACATTTCTTATATGTGATATTTCTTTTCCTATTGTTGGCCATCGGTATGGATGCACTTTATATGCTAACGGTTTTAAAAGTAATGATGTGTCGCCATATGGTTGGTTTATATATCGTTGATTAAACTCTTCGATTACAACATTTTTTTGTATTTCTAGTTTTTCTTCTGAAAAATCTAAGCCAGCCATTCTATCCGATTCAAGCCAAAAGGCTGTTTCGATATTTTCTTTTGGTAGTGTGATATAATAGTTAGTTATGTCATTTGTAGTATATGCGTTATTTTCGCCTCCGGCTAATTGTAAAGGTCGGTCATACGAAGGAATATTAATACTTCCTTCAAACATTAAATGCTCAAATAAATGTGCAAACCCGGTTTTTTCCGGATTTTCGTCTCTGGCGCCAACATTATATAATACATTAAAAGCAACTAGTGTAGTCGATGGATCATTATGTACAATAACTTTTAATCCATTTTCTAGAATAAATTTATCAAACTTTATCATTACTAATATTTTATAAATCTTCGTGCAAACTTAAATAATTAACTATATAAAATAACCCTAGGAGATATAAATGTTCAATATTATTCTGAATATTGAAAAAAAATCATTTTTTTTACAATAATGATAAACCTAAAAAACATTATGGCAGTTATATCATCATTAATAAAACGATTTCTTATTTGGCGTGTTAAAAAAATTGATGATAAGAAGTTTATGATGTTTTTAAGTGTGTTGGTTGGTGTTGTTGTTGGATTTGCTGCTGTTATAATAAAAAATTCTGTACATTTCATTCAAAGTTTACTTACAAATGATTTTGCTCAGCAATATCACAACTACATGTATTTTGCTTATCCGGCAATAGGGATCCTTTTAGTTTATATTTTTGCAAAGCATATTTTAAAAAGAACGGTTGGACACGGAATTCCTACAACACTATATGCAATTTCAAAAAATAATGGAAGGATAAAGCCACATAATATGTTTTCTTCTATAGTAACTAGCGCATTAACAGTTGGGTTTGGTGGTTCTGTTGGTCTTGAGGGACCTACTGTGGCTACTGGTGCTGCTTGGGGAGCTAATATTGGACGTTTTTTTCATTTGAGTTACCGACAAGTTACATTACTTTTAGCCTGTGCTGGTGCTGGAGCTATGTCTGCTATTTTTAAAGCACCTATTGCAGCAATTGTATTTATTCTTGAAGTAATTATGCTCGATTTAACTATCGTATCTTTACTTCCTTTGTTATTTGCTTCTGTTACGGCTGCAATTACTTCTTATCTTTTTTTGGGAATGGATGTTTTATATCCTATCGAAATAACTGAAAAGTTTACACTAAACGAAATTCCTTATTATATACTATTAGGGATATTTGCAGGATTCGTTTCGGTTTATTTTACAAGAGTCTATAAGTTCACACAAGAATGGTTTGATAAACAGAGTAATAGTTTATATAAATGGCTTATTGGTGCCTCAATACTAGGATTATTGATCTTTATTTTTCCTTCTTTGTATGGAGAAGGATACGAAGCAATTAATGGTTGTTTACATGGTACTAATGATCATTTATTTAATAACAGTTTATTTTATAGTCTTAAGGATAATATGTTTTGGGTTTTTTCCATTTTTGCATTGGTAATTATTTTTAAAGCAGTTGCAACGTCGGTTACTTTTGGTGCTGGTGGTGTTGGTGGTATCTTTGCTCCAACCTTATTTATAGGTGCAAATACAGGTTTATTATTTGCACAAATGTTAAGTTATTTTGGCATAAAAGAACTGTCTTACAGCAACTATGCATTAATAGGAATGGTAGGTTTAATTGCTGGAGTATTACATGCACCCTTAACGGCTATATTCTTGATAGCTGAGATTACAGGAGGTTATGGTTTAATTTTACCATTAATGATAGGAGCGAGTGTCTCTTTTGCAATTACACGATTGTTTGAAAAATATTCCGTATATACCTATCAACTTGCTCGAAAAGGTGAATTATTTACTCACGATAAGGATAAAGTTGTTTTATCTCTACTTAAGGTTCCTCAGCTAATCGAAACAGATTTTTCTACTATTTGTAAAGAGGCAACACTAAGAGATTTGGTAAAAGTAATTGCTAAATCTAAAAGAAATATTGTTCCTGTTATTGATGG
>JAQIBH010000092.1 GCA_027859205.1 Bacteroidales bacterium
TGTACCTGAAAACTACAAACCATACCTATATAGAATAGCAGGGATTACATCCTTTGCTGATGTTAGTCCGTGGTCAAGACCTGTTAAAGCAATGGGACGGGATCGTACACCACCTGAAATACCTCGCATAATTTCATCTGTTGTTATTAATGATGATAACGATGTTAAAATATCATGGGAAATTGATAAAATTACACCGGATATGAAAGGATTTTTTGTAGGCAGGGGCGCTAATGTTACAGGTCCGTTTATGCCATTGCATAAAAATGCTTTAGCAAATAATAAAACCGAATATATTGATAAAAATGCTGTAGTTGATGGTAAAAATTATTATGTAGTTGTAAGTGTAGATACCGCAAAAAACATAAGCCAATCGATGCCTGCATATGTTGTTATGAAAGATAATGATCCGCCAGCAAAGCCTCTGGGATTGCAAGGCGATATTGACACAACCGGGGTGGTTAAACTTTGGTGGCCTAAAGGTGAGGAGCCCGATTTGAACGGCTACAGGGTATATTATTCAAACCATAAAACAGGTGAATTTTATCCATTAACTGGTACCATAAGGGATACAACATTTAGCGACTTCATAAACCTGAGAACATTGGATGAGCTTATATATTATCGTATTGTGGCCGTTGACATGAACCTTAATAATAGCAAGTATTCGGATATTCTTGAACTTAGAAAGCCCGATAAAGTTAAGCCGGTTGCACCGGTATTTAAAACTTATAAAGTTACAGATACATCAGTTTATGTATCATGGATTCCAAGTAGTAGTAAAGATGCAGTTAAGCAAATTTTGTATAAGAGAGAACCCGAAAAAGAATGGCAAGCTTATAAAGAATTTGAAAATGATATTATAACATTTACTGATAACCAGGTAAGTAAAGAAAAAATTTATGAATATAGCCTTGTTGCTATTGACGATGCTGGATTGGCATCTGAACACTCAAAGTTTTTGGTAATACGTATTTACAACACAGGTGTTCAAACTCAGGTAAGCAATTTTAAAGCTGAACTCGCCGATGACGAAAAATCAGTAATACTG
Source organism: Bacteroidales bacterium (assembly GCA_027859205.1). GTDB lineage: Bacteria > Bacteroidota > Bacteroidia > Bacteroidales > UBA12077 > UBA12077. The sequence continues at coordinate 1,052 of JAQIBH010000092.1, forward strand.
GCTTGGGAATATGATGAAAGCAGCGATTGTACCTTTCTAATTTATCGTGCATATAATGGAGGAGGTTTACAAATGTTTGCTTCGGCTAACAAAGGTTCTAAGCAATATATTGATAAAAATATTGCACTAAAAGGTACATATACTTATGCCATAAAAGCCATTAACAAAAACGGAAATAAATCTACTTTATCAGACAACGTGAAAGTAGAAATAAAGTAGTAAATAGGTTTTAATGTTTAATATTTTTACTAATTTAATGCAACATTACTAGTGCAATAAGTGTTGGTATGTACTCGATTTGGATGCATATACACATAAAAAGTACTGGTAAAAACAAGTTACCTAAGGAGTGAAATAAAAAAAATCAATCTAACGAAATTTTCTAAATCGAAGCACTCTACAAAAGGATAAATAATATTTTAGTTTCCCCACGCACTTTTGCACTTACGTGCAATTAAAAGATTCCTATCGAGAATTAAACACATTTGTTTCGCTTCTCTTCATAAATAGGTTTAATAAATCATATCATAACTTACAGATCAATCCTTTTTTTTGTTTTAAGTTATACAATTTGTATTTTGGTTTATGACAAATTGTTATGCTTAGTATTTTATAATTTATCAATAAGAATTCGTAAATATTCTATTTTTTCTTTTGGAACAGGGAGTGCTATTTTACTTACTATCTTCCAACCGTCTTCAAATTTTATTAGTGATAAGTAATCAATGTAATTTAGCTCCTTCCCTTCATAAAATTCAATTTTAGCTATTGCTACGTTTCCTGCAATATTGAACTTTCCTGAAATAGGTTGACCAAAAATTAGTTAACTTATTAAAAACCCATATGAAAGCAGAAAATCAAGCATGTCGAAAAAAAGGCTATCGAAAGACAGGTTTGTAGATCTCATACTATAATTCTGTCTCTTAAATTTTGATGTTTCTTCGGTTAATTCACTTGAACTTATAATGCACGTATATATTCCTATTACGTATCCTTTTTGCTATTTAATTAGGACTGCAGTTATTCTATTAATCTGTGGTGTGTTCCTCTTATATCAAACTTAGCTTTACAAAATTCTTTGTATTGTAAAGCAATTTCATGAATATCCTCATCGTCAATCTCATAATACCAAACTACTGATACCTCAGAATTATTAAGCTCAACTAAATGATTTATTTTTCTAATAATATCAATAAACATTTTTGATGATGAAGTATTTAAAACAACTAATCTAAAATCAAATTCAGTTTTTTTATTCGGGGCCACAGTGTATTTATCTAACCAACTTATGATAGGTTCATAAAATTCAAAGGAATTCTCTGGTAATGAATATCCATGTATTTGTAACCTACCTGATTTTGCATCGAAGTTTATGGCTGGAGTTTTATTGGTTGCTTCTATAATTAATTCTTTTTCCATATCTAAATATTTAAATTATCTTTCATTTATTTTTATATAAATCCAATTTACATATAATAGTGTTAGTGAAGATAATATATATTTTCGATTAGTTCAAACAAAATACATCTAGCATGAAATATTCTGCTCGATTAAAATAGAGATATTTATTGGGGTGTTTTAGATAACCTCGGCAAATATCCAAGACTGTATTTATCTTTGGGTTATAGTATCATGGTATTGTCTATTACCGTCCTTTTCCTAGCCATAACTTAGTGTAAAACTAAAAACTTTTGGTTATTAATGACCATTCACGCTTTTATTGACTTACTACCCAGTCTCTCTGATTTCCTTAATATTTGAGGAATTCATTAAATTTACTATGACGAACAATTTGTTATTTCTAAAATTAAATCAACTTAGTGTAGCGGTTTCACGAGCGTGCAAGTAATTTTGGACTTCGTTGATATTTTCTACTAAACTGATAAGGTTGTTATTGGCGGCCAATTTATAACACTCGTTCAAATTCAATGCGGGGTTTTGTGGTTTGCAGTCATTTTACTATCTTCAACTTTCATTAGCGGGGGATACTGAAGCGGGACGAAAACCCACACTTAACTTAACGCAGGACGTTATGCACAAGTATTATGCAACAAATTGAACATGGCTTACTTAAAAAAGATATTATGGCAACGATAATTAATCCAGATGAATTAGAATATAAAAAAGATACTTCAGCTCTTGAGTCATTTGATTTATTGACACTTTTACCTAGATTATCAATGACTGTAAATTCAAAACATTTAGTATTTGACATAAGAAAATTGGATTCAGGAAAATATTCATTCCCATATCATTTTCATCATAATGCAGAAGAACTAATAATGATAGTTTCAGGTTCAATGACAATTCGGACACCAAAAGGATTTGAAATTGCGAATAAAGGACAATTAGTTTTCTTTGAAATTGGAGAATCAGGTACACATCAATTTTATAACCATAATAAAATCCCATGTGTTTATTTGGATATAAAGACAACCGTGGGAATAGATATATGCGAATATCCTGATTCAGGTAAGATAAATATTTCGCCCTTCAACGAGACATTTGAAAAGGAATCACAAGTCCATTATAATAAAGGAGAAGAAAATATTCAATTGATATGGAATAAACTAAATAAATAAAAATACCGTGCATAACCGCGGGTGCTTTGTAAAGCATAAGCACTGAAATCTATTTTTTTACTAACTTGCGTTTGCTTAGGGCTTAGTTTTTAGTTTATAAAGAACTACAAGATAAAACTAAATGCCTCTCGATGAAAATCAAGATGTGCACTGGCCTATGCCTTTATCATAGTGGCTCAGAAAAAATGCGAGGGTTTGGTTGTTTTGCAGCATTTTACTATCTTCAACTTTTATTAGAAGGGGAAAGGGCTACAAGCTACTTAACTAAAACTGACAAGAAATAATAGTATCTTTAGGACAACTTTCAAAAAATTTGACAACAACTTGACTAATTCATAAAAAAATGGGAAACAGCTTATTAAAATATTTAACATTCATTTTAATATGTCTCTCAATATTTGTTCATTCAAATGTAAATGCACAACGAGAAGTTGTAATCAGCACAGACTGCGCTGTAGACGATTTGCGTGCAATTTGTGAATTGCTAGCAGTTAAAGAAATAGAAGTAAAAGCTATTGTATCATCAGATGGCATGTTGCATCCAAAAGAAGGCAGAGTAAAAATTTTAGAACTTTTGAATCAATTGAACATAAAGAATATTCTAGTAGGTGAAGGCGTTCAAATTCATAAAGACACCTCTTTACACAGTAAGTTCCTTATGTCGGTAAAATGGGGTGAGACTTTGCAAAATGACAAAAAATCTGTGCCTGCTGATGAAATCATTAAAACAGTTACAGAAAATTCAAAAAATCTATTAACAATTATTTGTTTGGGACCATTGACAGATATTAGTGCTTTTGTTAAAAAATATCCTGAACTGAAAAAAAAGATTAAAAAAATAATCTGGTATAATGAATCTATGCAACCACTATCAGGTACAAATTATGAATTTGACAAAGAGGCTTCAAACTACCTAGCAAATTCTACCATTCCAATTAATGTTGTATCAAATCTTCATTATAAGAACGCAGTATTATCAATAGACTATTTTAATGATTTAGATAATATTAATAACCCATATTCAAAAATAATATCAGAATCACACAAGAATGAAAAAATTGTTTCAGCAATTAATTCAGGTTACTTTCAATTATGGGATGATTTACTCCCGGTTTATTGTTTATATCCTAATCTTTTTGACATGGAACCTTTAATTAATAATCCGACTGTAACAATTACTAAAAACTATAAAATAGAAGCTGTAAAAGAAAAAATATTTCAAATCTTAGCACAGACTTATTCACTTGAAAACAACATTGTTTTTGATAAATTTCCATCTGATAGTATTGCCTTCAATTATGACGTTCGTGAAATAATGCACACTGTTATTAATAAATATGGTAATGATGAATGGCGTGTTTGTGTTCTTACAAACGAAATACATGGACATTTAGGTACATATTCAATCATTGGTGCGAAAATGGGTATGTATGCCCGTGATATTTTAAAAGCTGAGATTGACCGTATTCAAATAACATCATTTGCAGGAAGCATTCCGCCTTTAAGTTGTATGAATGATGGCTTACAAATAAGTACGGGTGCTACACTTGGTTTGGGTATGATTGAAGTAATAAATGATTCAGTTCCTTTACCTGCTGCTATATTCACTTATAAAGAAAAAAAGATAAAACTCACTTTGAAAAAAGAAGTTTACGAACAAATCCAAAAAGACATAAACGATGGCATTGTAAAGTTTGGCAATCTTACTCAAGGATATTGGAAACTTATTAGAGTAATGTCACTTAAACAATGGAAAGAATTAGACAGAAACAAAATTTTTGAAATGCAAGAACTTTAAATAACAAACAACTGCCAGTGCCTAACTAATACTCAAACTCCACCCTATATCCATTATGTTTTCGAATATTCATCACTCTACCTTCACTAAATATTAAATATTGCCCTTTTATGCCGAGTAGTTTACCTTCTATTTTTTGTTCCTTATCAAAAGTAAATGAATTTACTTTTTCAGGATAATTGCTTACCTGATAATTTAATTCTAATATTTCATTATCATCAATAAAATACTTTTGGAATTCCTTTTTAACTAACTCTTTTGCCTTGATTTTTTGTTCTAACAAATTAGTCTCTATATCAATTTTATTGGTAAGCATTCTTCGCCAATTCGTTTTATCGGCAAAATATCTTTTTAAGTTTACTTCAATTAATCCGGCCAAATTTCTATTTGGTACTTGAGCAATTTTAATTGCAAAGCTTGCTCCTTGATCTATCCATCGTGTGGGAACCTGGGTTAATCGGGTAACACCAACTTTTAAACCACTCGAAATAGCTAAATACACAATATGATCTTGTAAACAATTATTTTTTGACCATTCCATATCGCGCGAAATACCTTCTTGAGCACGACACATTTCTGGTCGTAAAATACAATCGTCGGTTTCGGGAGCTGTTCTAAAACAAGGGAAACAATAACCTTGTTGAAATGATTTATTGGTTTTACGACCACATCGAATGCAATGAATCTCATTTAAATAAGCAATCGATATCTTTTTGTTTATTAATTCGTTCATATGTATTTCATGATCGTTTAATGTCAAAAAATAGTCAATCGGATCATTTATTTCTGTTCTCATTTTATGTAAAGAGCCTTGATATTTCATATTGTTTATTTTTACATCAAAAATAATAAAAAATAATTTAACTGATTTACAGCTACTTAACCAAGGTACATTAAAATTATTACTACTATGTCTTGCATGGTAGTATAATTTTTACATATCTTTGCATAGCACTTTTAATATGCATAGTATAGTACTATAAATTTAAAAACAATGAAAACAACAATTACAATTAACCTAGGAGGAATAGTATTTCACATTGACGACGATGCCTACGAAATGTTACATACTTATTTAATTGCCGTTGAAAAGCAATTTGCAAGTAACGAAGAACGATTGGAGGTTATGTCAGATATTGAAGCTCGCCTATCTGAACTATTTACCGAAACACTCAATGAAAAAAGAGATGTAATAATGAAAGATGATGTTTCGAAAGTAATTAAGATTATGGGCGAACCCGAAGACTTCAGAGACGAAGAGGCTCAAAATGAATCTTACAGTTCGGGTAAAGAATCTAAAAGAAGAAGAAGCATGTCTGGCCGTAATTCTAAAAAACTGTTTCGCGATCCGGACAATAGAGTTCTGGGAGGCGTTTGTAGTGGACTAAGTGCTTACTTTAATGTAGATCCTATTGTATTCAGAATTATTTTTATCATAATAGCATTAGGAATGGGTTCTGGACTAATTATCTACATTATACTCTGGATTGCAATACCCGAGGCATCAACTACTGCTCAAAAGCTAGAAATGCGCGGAGAACCAATTACAATTGAAAATATTAAAAGAGCTGTTCGTGAAGAATTTGAAAATGTTAAGAAAAACATGAAATTTTAATACACGCGCTTTTTTACTTTTTAACACTAACAATAGTATTTCAAACTAAAATCAGAAAAAATGAATCTCGAAAATACAAAAGCTCAGATGAAGAAAGGCGTATTAGAATTCTGTATCCTTTCAATTCTATCAAAACAAGATTTTTACGCATCCGACATCATTAAAGCATTAAAAGAATCAAAAATGATTGTTGTGGAAGGAACACTTTATCCTCTTTTAACCAGACAAAAAAATGCTGGTTTATTAAGCTATCGCTGGGAAGAATCGACTCAAGGACCACCACGAAAATATTATACTTTAACCGAAAAAGGCAAAGAATATTTAATTGAACTAGAAAATTCGTGGACTGAACTTGTAGATGCAGTTAAATCGATTAACAAAAAATAAAAATCGAAAAAAATGAAAAAAACAGTAAAAATCAATATAGGTGGTGTAATATTTCATTTAGATGAAGATGCTTTTGAGATATTGCAAAATTATCTTGCTGCTATAAATCAGAGATTTGCATCATCAGATGAAGGAAAAGAAATTATTGCCGACATTGAACATCGAATTGCAGAAATTCTTCAAAGCAAGCTTACAGATCAAAAACAAGTAATATCAGTCGAAGATATTAATGAGGTAGTTGAAATTATGGGTCGCCCAGAGGATTTTGAAGGTGAAGAAGAAAGTAATAGTAAGGATTCTTATCAACACGATAAAACACAAAAAAGATTATACCGTGATCCGGATAATAGAGTTTTAGGTGGCGTTTGCTCCGGCATTGGTAATTACTTAAATATTGATCCTTTAATCATACGGATTATATTTATTTTACTCATGTTTGCTTATGGTATTATTGGCATTATATATATTGTTCTATGGGCATTACTCCCTGCAGCAAATACTACTGCTCAAAAACTCGATATGCGTGGAGAACGCTTTAATATCTCCGATATTGAGAAAAATGTACGCAAAGAGTACGAAAACGTAAAGGACAACTTGAAGAATATTAAAAATTCTAAAGATTACGATCGTACCAGGAACTTTTTTGAAAGTATAATTTATGCAATTGGTGCTTTTATAAGATTTATTTTCAAATTTATTGTGGGCGTTTTTGGTTTAGTATTAGTCGTAATGGGAGTTGGTTTTCTGATTGGTTTAACGGGGACGTTAATCATTGGAGAATCATTTATGCCTTGGAACAATATATTTGTAAACGATCATGTGATCTTTACCGATATGATTCAAACAGTTGCTGGGCCAAATACTATCTGGATCTTTACTATATGTGCTATTCTTGTGGTATTTATTCCCTTGGTTGCAATAATATATGGCGGATTAAAACTATTGCTTGGATTACGACCTAACGATAGACCTTTTGCAGGAATTGGTTTCGCTGTTTGGTTGCTTAGTTTAATAGCACTTGTGATTATAACAGGCGTTCAGGTTAAGAATTTTTCTATATCAGTTCATAATGAAGAAAAAATTGTTATTGAAGAACAAGATAACAAAACACTTTATCTAAAGACTCAAAAAGATAATTCTTTTGCCACATCTAAATTTTACATTTTTGATGAAGAATTTCAAATTATGTACGACGAAGATGATGATAAGCAATTATTAGCATTTCCTGAAATAGATATTATTCGAGGAAGCTCTGAACAAGTAACCATAGAAATAAAGAAGAAAGGTCGTGGATCTGATCGTAGTGAAGCATTACGCAATGCCGATGATATAGAATATCACGTAGTACAACAAGATTCGATAATTATTTTCGATGCTGTATACTCTTTGGTTGATAAAAACCATTGGAGATTTCCTGAAGTAGATATCACAATACGAGTACCCGAAGGCTATATTTTATACTTAGATGAAAGTATTGAAGAACAACTAGATTATATAAAGTTTGAAGATTATTATCGACATGACGAAATGGTAAATAAATATTGGATAATGAAAGAAGATGGCCTAGAAAAATATGATAAGGCAACATTTATTGATGAATAAACTCCGATTTAATTTTTAATTATAACGATTTCAAATAATAAAAATCCGTGGTGTTAATTTACTCATCACGGGTTTTTTGTTTTTTTTCATAAAAAAGCATCTATTTTATTTGCAGATAATTATTTTTTTTTAAATTTGCACACGCATTCAATTGTCCGATGGTGTAATTGGCAACACATCTGATTTTGGTTCAGAAGAGTCCAGGTTCGAGCCCTGGTCGGACAACAAAAACCCAACTTAATTGAGTTGGGTTTTTTGTTTATAAAAACTTCGCTATTTTAACCTATTTATCTCCCGCATCAAAAAATAAAATAGTCTACATTTTTGACATTCAGTAATTTATATCTTAACTTGTTTTTTTAAAAAAATTATTAATCAAACCTGACTTTATGAAAAAATTATCTTTATTAGTTACGATTATTATGGTTATGTTCTTGTTCTCGTGCCAACCACCAATTCGAGAAGTAGAACAATACACTATAGAACAATTTATGGATAATGTAAGGATTATTGGCAAATCGTTCTCAATAAACGAAAAGAAAATACTTTATTCAAGTAATGAATCTGGAATTTATAATGCTTATGAACTAAATCTTGAGACTGGAGAAAAAAAACAACTCACTCAAAGAGACGAATCAACATTTATTACTGGATATCTGGATGAAAGTGAAAGAATCCTAATCTATTCCGATAAAGAAGGAAACGAAATAAGTCACATATATATCAGAAATATTGATGGAACTATCGAGGATTTAATTCCATTTGAAGGTGCGCGTGTCAACTTTTTTGGTTGGAGTTACGATAGGAAAAGCTTCTTTTTCCAGTCTAACAATCGTGATTCCAGATATAGCGATTTATATGAAATGAATATCCAGGATATGACATATAAAATGATATATGAAAATAAGGAAGGATATGATTTGGGAGATATTTCAATTGATAAGAATTGGTTGTCTTTATCCAAAACAATTACAAGATCGAATAGTGACATGTATCTTTTAAATCTTAAAACCAATGAAATAGAACACCTTTCAGAACATGAGGGAGACATTGTGTACAGGCCTCTTGATTTTAGTGGAGATAGTAAATTCCTTTATTATTTAAACGATGAAAATAGTGAATTTACCTACTTAGTTAAAATGAACTTAGAATCTGGTGAAAAAGAAAAGATTTATGATGCGGGTTGGGATATTATGTATGCATATCACACATATAATGAAAAATATAGAATAATGGGAATTAATCAAGATTCTAAAACTGTTATTAAGGTATTTGACATGAATACGGGAGAAGAAATTAATCTTCCCAATTTTGAAGGGCTTGATATTACATCTGTTTCTGTATCCAGATCTGAAAACTTTATGGCATTTAATGCATCAAGCTCACGCGAGACAAGCAATCTATATATTTATGATTTCACAACGAATGATTTTAAACAACTTACAAATACATTGAATCCAGAAATTAATATTGACAATTTGGTAGATGGAAAAATAATTCGTTATAAATCATTTGATGGTTTAGAAATTCCTGCGGTACTATATATGCCATATAATGCAACTGTTAAAAATAAAGTGCCCGCTTTAGTTCATGTACATGGTGGCCCAGGAGGGCAAGCCAGAATTGGATATCGATCGCATATTCAATATTTGGTAAACCATGGTTATGCTATTATTGATGTTAATAACCGGGGAAGTTCTGGTTATGGAAAAACATTCTATTCTTTGGATGATAGAAAACACGGCGATCACGATTTAAAAGATTGTATTTATGCTAAAAGCTTTTTAACAGAAACAGGTTTAGTTGATCCCGAAAAAATTGGAATAATAGGTGGTTCTTATGGCGGATATATGACTGCTGCCGCGCTAACGTTTGCTCCGGAGGAGTTTGCTGTTGGAATTAATCTTTTTGGTGTAACGAATTGGTTACGTACTTTAAAAAGTATTCCTAGTTGGTGGGAGTCATATAGAAATGCTTTGTATAAGGAATTAGGAGATCCGTTTAAGGATTCAACTTATCTCTACGAAATTTCTCCTTTATTCCATGCCGATAAAATTGTAAAACCATTTATGGTACTTCAAGGAGCAAACGACCCAAGAGTTTTACAAGCAGAATCAGATGAAATTGTAAACGCAGCCAGAAAGAATGGCGTTCCGGTTGAATATGTTTTATTCGAAGATGAAGGCCATGGATTTAGAAAGAAAGAAAACCAGATAAAATCCTGGGAAAAAATTTTAACATTCCTCGATATGTATTTAAAGAATCCAGAATAACAATAATTACATTTTTTATAAAAATCCAGCAAATCTGCTGGATTTTTAGTTTAACCTCTTTTTATATTCTTTAATCGTAAATTTTTATTAAGCTACAAGGGCTACCAATCGTAATAATATGGAGTTTTTTCATTTCTGATTTATATCTTTCTTTTCTCTTTTTTCTTCCTTGCTTTCTTATAATTCTTATCCATGCTTTTAGCCCAATAACAATTCCCTTTTAGAGTTGAATTGTATTCGTTACTCATTTCCCTTTCTTCCTTTTTGTTTTTTGGACATCCAAACAAAACTCCAAATCCAAATCGTAAATTTAAATTTCGTGTATCTAAAGGTTTAATAATTCCTAAAACATTATCGCTTACCATATGGAATTGCAAACCTCGACTGTGCCATGCTATGCCTAAACCTACATTCTTGTATGTATTATTCAAATACGACCAACTTAAACTCGCTGAAAGCTTACTCCATAATGTTGTGTTTGCCGACAAAGTTAAAGAAGAATGCAGCTTATTTCGATAAATTACATTTCTATTCACAACACCTATTCCTAACTTTGGTCGATACTGATACATTCCTCCTAAGTAAATTTGAGTAGGTAGCCAGGAATAATAACTATCCTGTGTAACCGTTTGATCAAAAGCATCTATAATAGAATCGCTCAAAGCAGTTAAATCTGTATTAGTAAAATTACTGCCTGCACTTATTCCTGCATAATCGAAAGAACCCGAAATTTGAACATTATTAACATCCGATTTCCATTTAATAAAACCCAAATCAAGCAAACTTGCCGAAAGTGTAGTTTTATCACTATATTTATGAATCCATCCTAAATCCAAAGCAAAACCTTTGTTTTTACTGTTCATTAAATAGCTTACTATATCAATATCATTTATGGTAGAACCATTTATTCTACCTTCACTATCTAAAGTTATTGTCATTGGGAAAGATATGTTTTCAGAAATATCACCCTCAACCTGTAAGTTAAATGTATTAGGATCAGTATATAAACTTATTTCCGATTTGCCTGAATAAATATTTGCTTTACCAAACAACAATTTTGCTCGTAAACCCAGAATATTATATGCATCCCAAACCTTTGAAACACCTAACGAATATTCCCGATAATGAACCGAATGTGTGCGCAAATTATTAAACTCCTCCGTTTCACCCAAAAACTGAGTATTCCCTTTCCATGCAAACTCAACTAAACTTCCAGGATATGTTAAAGCCATATTTATTTTTTCGGCTATATTAAAACTAAAATAGTATTCGTTTCTTCGGTAGCCAATCGATATTAAGTCCAAATGTAAATCTGTACCTATTAAATTTGTTTTTCGAACGCTTTCATAAAAACTCTCCATATTTAAAGAAGCAGATCCACTATTTGTTGAGAATAATTCATTAAAGGAAAATGTAGAATTGCTATAATTAAGATGTGTTGATCCCAATAAAGGAATCGCAACATACCACTTACATTTAATTTGCACCGCAGGATTTAACAAATTGCTTTGAGGAACATCGTGCATTAAATAAAAAGTGCTGTTTTGTTGCGAAAAAGATTTCCCGATGTTAAAAAAAATGAAGATAATAATTATAACACAAATAAAAATAGATTCCTGCTTTCGCAGGAATGACATTTTGTTTTCTATATCTATCTCTTTTTTCAATATTAAGTAATTGTATTATTGATAATTGATATTTGAAGATCGACTAGAGATGGTCATATTTAATTCAACTTGTATTCCTATTTGTATTTCAATATCGTACCCAGGATAATAATTTATTAAGTTAGTATCAAGCGACACATTATTAATAAATCCTTCCATTAAAATATATTGAACCGATTCCAATTCATTAATTTTATCTCTATTTATCAATACATTTGTTTGATTTGATGTGGAATTTACAGATTCTCCGTTACCTATAGGAATTCCCGAATCCAACATTAAGGGTCCATCAACAAACATTGAATCTACACTAAGTAGATTAATATCTTGAAAGTAAAACTGAAATTTTACTTGATTAGGAAACCCGTTTTGTGTATTTAACCTAAACATTATACTTACTATTTGCTCCGAAAAGTTATTTAGTTCCTGCATATTAAAAGGCATTGTATAACTCAGAGGCACATCAATCTCATCAACCCAAAAAGGGAAACCTGTTAAAGTATCAATTAATAATTGTAAGGTGTCAAATCCACTATCCTCATCCATTCCCAATGAAGTATAGCCTACGGGAAAAGAAAAGCTGGGATTCCAATTTGAGTCCGGATTATTAAAATCGTTAGGTGCATCATCAATACACGAAACAAAAAATACTATAATCAACAGGAAAATTAACAAGCTATTGTATTTCATAAAAACATCATTCTTATAGTAAAACTCAAGTTATGCTTTTTTGTTTAATCGGTATTATTTAATAACGAATTTTATTAGTATTTGATATATAAACCAACTATTTATATAAATAAATTATGAATAAAATCCCTTTTTTATTAACTTGGAAAAAACTTACTTAAACATTATGAAAAAAAATAAAAGTGGTGCAAGAATGATCATAAGTGCTGTTATTTGGGGTGCAGTACTAATTGCATGTACAATGGTATTAAAAGGCACTCCTTATAAAGAAAAAATCAATTATATTATAACGGTAGGAATCCTTTTGCACCTTTTATTTATTTGGGCACCTATTGGAAAAGAATATCGTAAAAAATAATTGCATAAAACAAATTTAAAAGATTTAAATCGAAAAAGATTTCTAATTTTATATCCTTAAAATTAAACACCAATATTATGAAGTCATCTCGAATTGCTAATGGATTGTTAATTGCATTTGCTGTAGTTCTTATGCTGATTTACGGAAAAGCATTGCTAATACCATTTGTTATTGCGTTAATTTTTTGGTTTTTAATTAAAGAAATTCGTGATTTATTAAATAAAATAAAATTTATTGATGAAAAAATCCCAAATCTTGTTTTAAATATTATTGGCTTTGCTTTCATCTTTGCAATTATAGGAGGTGTAGTTAAAATTCTTACTGTAAACATTCAACAACTTTCAGTAGAATTACCTGTATACCAAAACAATATCAGTAAATTAACCGAATCAATAAATAGCACTTTTAATATTGATTTAATGAGTTCCGCGAAAGAGTTTTTAGGCAAATACGAATATACAAAACTACTTTCTGGATTATTCAATTCACTTACAGATATTTTTGGTGATGCCTTTTTAATAATAATTTACACCTTGTTTTTATTACTCGAAGAACCTTTTTTCTCAAAAAAGATAAAAGCAATTTATGCCCAAAAAGATGAGCAAGATGAAGTAAATATAGTTTTAAAACAACTGAATAAATCTATAGGTCGTTATATTTCACTTAAAACTTTAATTAGTTTATTAACTGGTACTTTGAGTTATTTCGCATTACTGTTTATTGGTTTAGATGCTCCTTTATTTTGGGCTTTTTTAATTTTCCTTATGAATTATATTCCGGCCATTGGTTCGTTAATAGCAACTGTTTTTCCTGCAATGTTTGCAATGCTTCAATTTGGTGACTTAATGCCCGGTGTGTGGGTTTTAATTATTGTAGGTGCAATTCAGCTTATTGTTGGTAATTTTATTGATCCAAAATTAACCGGAAGTACTCTTAATGTTAGTCCTTTAGTTGTATTAATTGGTTTAGCTTTTTGGGGTGCGATTTGGGGAATTATTGGAATGATATTAAGTGTGCCTATTACAGTTGCACTAATAATAATATTTGCCGAATTCCCTCGGACACAAGCAATTGCTATATTGCTTACAAAAGATGGCAAAATCTTAAAAAAAGAAAAAACAAAATAAGCAAATTCGCACTATCTTTAATAGTTCTTAAAATTTCCGCTATACATCCGTATTTTACTTCTCGCAAAAGAAAAAATAACATTTTGATGCTTTTGTTGTTCTAATACTATATCAACAAAAATCAGTAATGAAAACAGTTTTGCACAAAGCAGAGTCACGAGGATATGCTGATCACGGCTGGCTTAAGGCTTATCATTCATTTAGTTTTGCAAATTATTACAATCCAGATAACATTCATTTTGGAGCTTTACGTGTTTTAAACGATGACACTATTGACGCCGGAAAAGGATTTGATACACACCCTCACGAAAATATGGAAATTATTACAATTCCTTTAAGTGGAGAAATAGAACATAAAGACAGTATGGGAAATTCTGGTGTAATAAGTGCTGGGGAAATACAAGTTATGAGCGCTGGAACAGGAATTCAACACAGCGAGTTTAATGAAAATCAAGATAAGCATTTAAAAGTTTTACAAATTTGGGTGTTCCCGAACAAAAAAAATGTAGATCCTCGATACGATCAAATCTCACTTAAGGATATTGAAAAGGAGAATGAACTTTTTCAAATTTTATCACCAAATAAAAATGACCAGGGAGTGTGGATACATCAAAACACCTGGTTTTACATGGGGAATTTAAAGCAAGGCTGGGAAGGTTCATTTAAACTAAATGAGAAAAATAACGGTGTATATATTTTCATTATCGAAGGAAAAATTAGTATTGAAAATCAGGAATTACATAAACGCGATGGTATTGGAATTACAGAAACTAGTGATTTTACAATAATCGCTTTATCGGATTCTCGTATCTTAATAATGGAAGTACCTATGATCAATCTTTAATTATAAAACGATGGATAATAAAAGAGAATATTCAAACGGTGAAGTAACAATTGTATGGAAGTCGAATCTATGTATTCATTCCACAAATTGCGTTTCAGGATTACCGAATGTTTTTGACATGAATAAACGTCCGTGGATTAATGCAGAAGGAGCAACCACAAACGAAATGATTAATCAAGTTAAAAAGTGTCCATCTGGTGCACTTTCATTTTACTTAAATAATGATAAACAAAAAGGAGAAGAAAAAATGAGTGATGTAAAAAT
>JAQIBH010000129.1 GCA_027859205.1 Bacteroidales bacterium
TCGGATCAAGATGTATTATTGTTGAAGGAGTTTATATTGAAAAAGAAGCTGTTCTTGGAGCCAATGTGGTTATTACAAAATCAACAAAAATAATTGATGTTTCGGGTCCCGAGCCAATAGAATACAAAGGTCGTGTTCCGGCAAGATCAGTGGTTATTCCAGGAACACAAACTAAAAAATTTAATGCAGGTGAATACCAAGTTCCTTGTGCTTTAATTATTGGAAAAAGAAAAGAATCAACAAATCTTAAGACATCTTTAAATGATGCTTTAAGAGAATATAGTGTTGCTTTTTAAACGAATTATTATAGCTGAGAAAGCGGACTTGGATTAGATAAGAGGACCAATCACCTGCTAAATAAAATTAGATTATGATAAAAATACACGACAAGCAATATAAAACATCTTCTAATATTATATTGGACGATGGTAAAATACCTCTTACATTTTGGAAAGTAAAACCCAATTTCGGTGATTTATTATCTCCATATCTGATTGAAAAGCTTAGCTCTAAAGAAATAAAATATGTCCACTTGAAAACACGTTCTTCCTTAAAATTTGTTTTTAAAAAATTATTTAAATCTCCTACTTCCTATTTTGCTGTGGGGTCAATAATTAGAAGGATAAATTCAAATTCAATTGTATGGGGGTCTGGAGCTTTTGGAACTGAGGTGGTTAAGGATTTTGACTCTCAAGCTAAAATTCTTTCAGTTCGTGGTCCACTTACTAGAAATTTATTGAGAATCTATGGAATAGATTGCCCTGTAGTTTATGGAGATCCTGCATTATTAATTCCGAAAGTATACAATCCAAGAGTAGAGAAAAAATACAAAATTGGGGTTATTTTACGATGGGCTGAAAATAATTGGGATAAAGCTAATTTTGGTGCTGATGTAAAAAAAATAAACATGAGCTCTACTAATATAGAAGAAACCTTAAAAGAAATTTTGGAATGCGAGAATATACTTTCATCCTCACTTCACGGAATTATTCTTGCTGATGCTTATGGTATACCGTCAGCATGGTTGGATTCTACAACGCCTAAAGGATTGCACTTTAAATTTTATGATTACTTCTTATCTGTAGAAAAAGTACAAAAACCCCAAAAATTTGATTTTTCTGTTGAACATATTGGATGTAAAGAAATTGAACATAAAATTAAATTCGACTCTAGAAAGATTGTATTCGATTATGATAAGCTTCTTAATGCATGTCCATTTTTAGAGGCTTATTAAGTACTTCCGATTATACAAATAGACTATTTTTATATTGTTGAGCAAGTCAGTACAAAATTAAACCTGAGAGGAATAAATATTTTTATAAAAGATATTGGAAATTATCAAAAATACAATTACTAGATCGCATTATAACCATAAAAAATATTATTCAATAAGCGTCACAAATAACTGTATTCTCATCTTCACCACAACTCCATTTTTCAATTGGTGTTGACCAGTCTCCATATTTTTCGGTTAAATATTCTTTATACTTAAAAGGGACCTTAAACGATCTTCCTTTATATTCAACTGTTTCAAATGAAGAATAAAAAATTTTATTAACACGCATGATTTTCTCCATTGCTTGCCAATAAGTGTAATTATTATCGTCAAATTTCACAAAGATATCTGCTACAATCATATGTTTTTTTAAAATCGGTAAAATGCCCTTCAATATTGAAGGTAAAAATCTTTTTACTTTAAATATTCTATAATTTCCTTTTTTTAAGCCTTCTATATCTTTATCTACCTTTTTTTTTGTTACCCTATAACCTTTGATCAACAGTTTATATGCATTACTTGCTAGTTTTTCAGCATCCTGAACTAAAATAGATAAATCAATATCATGATCCCATGGCAATAAATCTCCATCTCTTACTATCCCAAGCAAGGTTCCACCTTCCAAATGATATTCAATGCTTTCCTTTTCCAAAAAATTTATAACATCAAACATTACTTTTCTGGCTCTGGCCAAGTTCTTATCAGTTAACCGTGGTTGATTTGTCATTTATTCTAATCTTTTTTAGAGTTTTTTGAAATAAATTTCAAAGCACAATGATAATAAATATTTAAGAAACTATTGCATATATAAAGACATGAATGTCTTGCATTTACTCAAGCTTATTAATCTGCATAAATTACACATACAACTATCTTTATCTTAATAAATATTTTATCTTTGCCATCTTACGAAAACTAAACTCTTAAGTTTTATATTAATATGATCAAACTTTCAGCGGTAATTATAACTTACAACGAAGAAGCAAAAATAGAACGATGTATATTATCACTTAAATCAATTGTTGACGAAATTGTAATAGTTGACTCTTTTTCTACAGATAAGACCGAAGAGATTTGCTTAAAATATGGTGCAAAATTCAGCAAGAATCCTTTTGAGGGTTATATTGAGCAAAAGAACTTTGCTTTAACATGTGCCAGTAACGATTATATTCTATCACTTGATGCAGACGAAGCTTTATCGGTTGAATTAAAGGAATCGATATTAAAAGCCAAATCTAATTGGAAATTTGACGGATACTATTTTAACCGATTCAATAACTATTGCGGTCAATGGATTTATCACTCAAATTGGTACCCCGACAGAAAAATGAGACTTTTCGACCGTAGAAAAGGAAAATGGGGCGGTGTTAATCCTCATGATAGGTTCATATTAAACAAAGGTGGCACAAAGCATCATTTAAAAGGAAATATGTTACATTGGGTGCTTCCAACATACGATGCACATATAGATAAAGCAAATAAATTTTCAACTATCGCTGCCAACGAAGCGTTTAAAAGAGGCAGGAGGGCATCCATATATACAATATTATCTCATGCGGCTTGGAGGTTTATTAAGTCGTATTTTATGAACTTAGGTATCCTAGATGGATATAACGGCTTTGTAATTAGCTCTTTTTCAGCTTACACAGTATTTTTAAAGTATATAAAATTGCGGCAACTTAATTTAGCCCAAAAAACAACTCGCCGTAAATTAATACAAAAAAAATTACCTCAAATCGCAAATTAATTAGTTATGAAAATAGTGATATTAGCAGCAGGTATTGGTTCAAGATTAGGAAACCCCTTTCCTAAACCACTTACTCCTCTTAAAAGTGGAGATACTATAATGAAACATCAAATAAATAATATATCATCTTATTTTAACTTTGACGATATAAATATTGTGGTCGGGTTTAAGAAAGACTTAATTATGGAAAGCATGCCAGATGCAACATATATTTACAACCCTATTTTTGACCAAACCAATACATCAAAGAGTTTACTTAAAGCTTTGAAAAAATATGTTGGGGAATCGGTATTATGGTTAAACGGAGATGTGGTTTTCGATAAAAGAATTTTTGATTTACTTACTCCTTACATTAACAAAAACGAATCTTTTGTTTCAGTAAACAACGAAGAAGTTGGAGAAGAAGAAGTTAAATATACTTTAGATTCTGATGGATTTATTAAAGAAATATCGAAAACTGTAGAAAACGGATTAGGTGAAGCAGTGGGAATAAATTTCATCTCATCAAAAGACATGAACTTTTTTATTAAACGCCTTGAAGAATGTGGTAACAACGACTATTTTGAAAGAGGTATTGAAACTGCAATTCAAAAAGATCAAATTAAAGTACATGCTGTTGATATTTCAAAATATAATTGTGTTGAAATTGATTTCTTAGAAGATTTGGAAAATGCCAATAAAATTTTCTAGTTAATGAGAACAAGCCTTTTTTGTAAGAATCCTTATGCTTTTGGGATTTTAAAACCAATAAACGATGAGCTTTTAGCTAAAAATCATCGTGTAATATGGTATGTTCCAGAAGATATTCTTGAAAAGTTTCCTTATAAAAATGAGTGCAATTACACTTCGAATATTCAAGAAATTTCTGATTTTAAAAATGATATTATTATTGCTCCCGGGAATGAAGTTCCACCTAATTTAAGAGGATTTAAGGTTCAAATATTTCATGGTTTGGCAGGCGAAAAAAAAGGTCACTTTAGAATTAGAAAATATTTTGATTTGTACTTAACACAAGGTCCTTATTTTACCAGTCGATTTAAAAATCTGGCAAAAAAATTCAAGGATTTTGACGTTTTTGAAACAGGCTGGCCTAAACTTGATTTACTATTTCAAAACAAAGAAGTGTATTTCAATGAAAAACAAATCCTGTTAAAAGAACACAATGCCAAAAGGATTGTATTGTATGCTCCAACTTTCTCGCCATCATTAACATCAAGCTTTGCTATAAAAGATGAAATATTTAATTTAGCAAATTCTGACACTTTGCTTTTAATAAAGTTTCATGATTTAATGAACAAAAAAGTAATTAGCGATTACGAAACTATCTGCGCTAAAACCCCAAATGCAAAAATCATTAGTGATAATGATATTATAAAATATCTGATCCTTTCCGATATTATGATTAGTGACACATCGTCGGTTATATATGAATTTCTGCTGTTAGATAAACCTGTTATAACCTTTAAGTCTAATTCGGAAAATATAAAATGGAAAGATATTTCTGATCCTAAAGAGCTAATGTCAACTTTTAAAGAAGTTATTGATTTTGATAAAAATAAAAACGACAGAAAATGGATTATTGATAACTACCATCCTTATACTGATGGATTATCATCAAAAAGAATTGTTGAAACTTTAGAAGAATATATACAAAACAAAACCATTCCAGAAAAAAGAAAATTACCTTGGGGCAGAAAGCGAAAAATGATTAAAATGTTTGGAAAAATAAACTAGATTCAATGAAAGCAGATATTGAAAAATCATTGGAGATACTAAATGCTGGTGGAGTTATATTATACCCAACTGATACTATTTGGGGCATTGGATGTGATGCTACAAATGAAAAAGCAGTTGAAAGAATTTATCAAATAAAACAAAGAAGCGATCAAAAAAGCATGTTAGTATTATTGGACAATCCCAATAAAATTCCGAGCTATATAAATGAAATGCCCGAATTAGCTTGGGATTTAATTGATTTTACAGAAAACCCACTAACTATTATATATTCCGGCGCAAAAAACCTTGCACCAAACTTAATTGCTCCAGACGGAAGTATTGGAATAAGAATCTCAAGTGATGAGTTTAATCAAAAACTCATTCAGAGATTTAAAAAACCTTTAGTATCAACATCAGCTAATATAAGTGGAGGCTTATCGCCTAAACATTTTGATGATATTAGTCAGGAAATTATCAATGCTGTTGACTATGTGGTGGAATGGAAACAAGATGATTATACTAAATCAATGCCTTCGAGCATCATAAAACTTGGAACAACAGGAGAAATTCAAATTATCAGAAAATAAAAAGAGACAACATTAAGTTGCCTCTTAAATTAATGTTGATTTTCTTGCTACA
>JAQIBH010000138.1 GCA_027859205.1 Bacteroidales bacterium
CCTCAAACAGTAGAGGACTTTTATTTATGAGATTACTTGAACAGGCTGTTATTACAGAACCTGTGACATACAATGAAATTACAAAAGAAATTCACGGGTATTGACCGGATACCCCATATTAATTTTAATAAGACTATTATTTTTCCAAAAATTTCTATTTAAATATCCTAATGTAAAAACGAAAGACGATTCCTTGAAATTAGGTGATTTAATAAAATTCATAGCTTTAAAACTAAATATTGAAGACTTTGATTATTCTAATTATGAAGCTTTTATTTCCGAAAAGGTTTTTAATGTATCAAATAAAACCGACTTACTAATTATTAGTGAAAAGAAATTATTTCAAATAGACATTCAATTTTTAGAGAGAAAAAATTTTCATGGTCAGTTATATTTTCTAAATGCCAAACGTGCCAATGTACTTCTGTTTTATTATAAAGGGAAAGAAAATATTAGTATCGATAATAACCCAATTTTCCCAGATAATATCTATTTGCTTTCACCTGGTTCTAAAATATTGGGATCGGGTTTTGAATCAATCCATTATAATCAAATAATTGGAAAGTATCAGTCTCTAGTGGCAACTAAAATTCAACTCGATGTTGAAAATATAGAATTTAGCTATAAAAATAGCTCAAACGGGATTCATCAATTATCATTTAATGTTGAATCGGGACAAATGATTGGCATAATTGGCAAAAGTGGAGTTGGTAAATCCACTTTAATCAATTTATTAAATGGAACATTAAAACCACACAGTGGAGAAATTAAAATTAATAATTACGATTTATATAAAGAACATCAAAATCTTGAAGGTATAATTGGTTATATTCCTCAAGATGATCTTCTTGTCGACGAGTTAAGCGTTTTTGATAATTTGTATTTAAGCTCTAAACTTTGTTTTGGTAATCTGCCGGAAAAAGAAATCGTCGATAAAGTAAACAACTTACTCTCCGATTTAAATTTATACAGTGCAAAAAGCCTTAAAGTAGGATCTCCTTTAAATAAATTTATTAGTGGAGGCCAACGAAAAAGATTAAATGTAGCCCTAGAGTTAATTCGCGAGCCAGGGATTTTATATGCCGATGAGCCTACTTCTGGTTTATCGATATCGGATGCCGATGAAATAATGGAATTGTTTTCGAAACAGGCAATCAAGGGGAAAATTGTCTTTACAAACATTCATCAACCTTCTTCGGATATTTTTAAAATGTTCGATAAGATTTTGGTTATCGATGATCAAGGTTATCCGGTATATTTCGGAAATCCGGCCGATTCAATTTCGTATTTCAATCAGCAAGCTAATAAATTTGTAAAATTATCCGATAGCTGTGATCACTGTAATAATATTAATCATGAGGCAATTTTCAATATTTTAGAAGAGAAAAAAGTTGATCAAAATGGCCTTTATATCAACGAAAGAAAAACTACAGCAATTCAGTGGCACGAGTACTATCGTCAAAATTTATCCAAAACACAAACCACGGAAGAAAAATTAGACTTACCAAAAACTCATTTTAAACATCCATCAATTTTTAATCAATTTTTGATTTTTTTTACACGAAATCTGTGGAGTAAGGTTGCAAATAACCAATATGTTGCATTGTCTTTATTAATATCTCCCTTTTTGGCATTAATATTAGCTTTTTTAAGTAAAGCAGGAATTGATAAAGTTACAAATGAATACACTTTTTCTCTTAATGAAAATATCCCGGCTTACCTTTTTATGAGTGTTATAGTATCATTATTTATTGGTTTAATAATTAGTGCAGAAGAAATTTATAGAGATAAAAAAATACTTAAGCGAGAGCAATTCCTTAACTTGAACAAACCGGCGTACTTATATTCCAAACTTTTGTTTTTATTTTTATTAAGTTTTGTTCAAACATTTCTATTTGTAATAATTGGTAACTCAATTATCGAGATTAATGGAATGTTTTTTCAATTTTGGTTAATATTATTCACTACTTCTTGTTTTGCAAATACCTTAGGATTATTAATATCAATGATTTTTAATTCTGTTGTGGTAATTTATATTCTTGTACCATTATTAATAGTGCCTCAGATTTTATTGAGTGGTGTTGTTGTAGAATTTGATGATTTAAACGAAAGTGTAACATCAAATCAATATGTCCCACTTATTGGCGATGTAATGGTTTCACGGTGGTCATACGAAGCACTTGTTGTAACACAGTTTAAGGATAATAAATTTCAAAAAGAATATTTCAATAATGAAAAAACTGCTAGTAATATTAGATTTGATATACTTTTTGTAATTCCCGAAATCGAGAATACTCTGGAAAATTTAAGATTTTCAGATAATGAGTCAATAACTAACGTAGAGTTATTAAAATCACAATTGTATTTGCTTGATAATAGATATAGTAGCAATAAAATATTTGAATTAATAGGAGAACTTCCCGACAATGATTCAGCATTAAAGCTTAAGCAATACATGAAATTATTAAAGAAAAATCTAAGTGTTGAAAATAATAATTTATCATTCCAAAAAGATAGTATAACTCACAAGTTATTAAATCATTATGCAGGTATTGAAGGATATAATAAGTTTAAAAACTCTTTTTATAATACACGATTATCCGAAATGGTTTTAAATAGAAATACTTTTGAACCATTTGTTAAAGATGGAAATACGATGATTAGAAAAATTGAACCAATTTATCAAAAGCCAATTTCTAATTACGGCAGAGCACACTTTTTGTCTTCTGTAAAAAACGTAAAAAATTTGGAAATAAGTACCTTAATATTTAATATTGGTGTAATTTGGATTATGACAGTATTGGTATTTACTATTTTATTACGTATTTTTAAACAGAAAAATCTAATTATTAAATAATTATAAATATGAAAAACAAATATTTTTTACTAATAGGATTAGTTTTATTATTTGGGGTTCTCCCAAATTGCAAATCTGATAAAAAGAATGTGACCGAAGAGGTGGGATTTGTTGAAGAAGTTAACTTAGAAGAGGCCTTAGATAACGTAATTTATGTTTTACCCTCGCCAAATGAAATTCTTGCCGAAATATTTATTGCTGATATGAATATTAAACCTGAATTGGCAAATTCTCATAAAAATGCTACTAAATATGTTGATACCAGAAGTCAATCTATAAATCTTGGAGTTTATATTGCCGATTTTGCATACTTAAGTTATTCTGAAGAAAATACAACCGAATTAGATTATCTAAAAGTAATTAAACAATTATCCGAAAAAGTAAACATGTACGGTCTTGTTGGAAATTCAATGATGGATCGCATTAGAAATAACTTAACCGAAAAGGATTCTTTAAATGTAATTTCGCAAGAGCTATATTACGAGATTTCAAATAATCTGGAAAGTTCAAACCGACATAATATTTTCACTCTTATTTCAAGTGGAGCAATAATAGAATCGATGTACTTATCTGTTTCTACGGTTGATAATTTCGAAGATTATAAAGAAGTAATTAAAAAAATGTATGAGCAAAAATTTGTTTTCGACAATTTTTACGAATATGCAATGGTTTTTGCTGATGATCCTTATGTTGAACAAATCCTGGATCAGCTCGAAATATTAAAGCAAACTTTTGATAAATTAGAGAAAACCGATATAGAAAAAGAAGTTGTAAAAAACGAAGATCAGACTTTAAGATTTGGAAGCGGATCTGAATTTGTTGTTAACTCAGATAATTTTAAAGAGTTTAAAACTAATATTGTCTCTATTCGTAATGAAATAGTTGCCTTTTAATTTTGTATATTTTAAATTTTGAACAAAATGAAAAAAAATAAGTTACTAAAGATATCGCTGTTATTAATCTTGCCATTTTTCATACAAAATAATTCTGCAAGCGCTCAAGCATGTTATGAATTTCATAAGACGGCAGGTTGTGATCTGGGTTCCGGATCAGGATTTAGAGAATATGGACAGTCAAAAAGCGGGATTCTTCAAGTCAATAAAATGTTTGAGTATAAACTGGTTTTATATGGCGAAAAAGATTATAAAATAGGGATA
This sequence comes from Bacteroidales bacterium, assembly GCA_027859205.1. Taxonomy (GTDB): domain Bacteria; phylum Bacteroidota; class Bacteroidia; order Bacteroidales; family UBA12077; genus UBA12077. The sequence goes on from JAQIBH010000138.1 coordinate 4,015, forward strand.
TGTACTGAGTCTGGCCGAGGACCTGTACATTATAGAATTCTAGAAGCTCGATCTAAAAATGTTTTATTCGATAATAGCACTGATGAGTATATTGAATCAGTTGGTTTTACAAATGTCTTTTCTCAAACTATAATTATTGAAATTACTGTATTGGAAGAAGAAGACATTGAAATTGAAGATGGTGATGAATTGCTTGTTTGTGTAGGAATAAATATATTATGGCGTAAAACGCCTAAAATTGGGTTTTAGTTTAAAATAACGTAATAATTATTTAAATTATAAACATTGTCATTATTAATTTAACCGTAAAAATTAAAAGTTATGGATAGCAAGAGTTTTTTTATCAAATTTTTCCAAGATTCAAAAAAAGTACTTTTATCTCCTAAGGAGTATTTTTCTACAATGGAAATTACTGGGGGAATGGGAGAACCTATCATTAAAGCATTAATATATGGAGCAATAGCAGGTGTTTTTGCATTGCTTTGGAGTCTATTAAACTTATCAGGGGTTTCAGGTTTGTTTGGAGGAGCTGTTGGTTTTCTTGCTCTTATATGGTCAATTGTTGCTGCTGTTATTGGTGTATTTATTGGAGGTGTAATTGTTTTAATTATTTCATCAATTTGTAAGGGAAATTCAGAGTTTGAACCAAGTATAAGAGTTGCCGCTGCTTTAATGGTAATTATGCCAATAAGTGCATTCTTCGGGTTTTTAGGTGGTATTCATCTTCTTAGTTCTGTTATTAGTCTTGCAATTAATTTGTATGCACTGTATTTATTATATATTGCTGTTGCTGTTACGCTTAAAGGTACTGATAAGCCTGCGAAAATAGTTTCATATGTTTTGGGAGGTTTGCTGGTATTATTTTTTATTATTGGATTAGGAACAAGATCTGCTGTAAATAAATATTCCAAATTTTCTGAAAAAGAAGTTAATAAAGTTATAGAAGAATACCAAGAAGCAGCAGAAGATGCAGTCAAAGAGATCGAGAAAGCTGTAAAAGAAGCAGAAGATTAGTTATTATATTGGAAAACTAAAAAGCTGCCTTTTTGAAGACAGCTTTTTTTATAATAGATTGTGATAATAATTAATATTAGAACATTGATGCAGCTCCAAGACCTAATAATCCAAAGGCTAATAATATAAGAAAAGCAATTCCAATTAGACTAATTACTAAACCTGCAATTGCCAAACCTTTTCCTTTTCCTTCAGCCTTTTTAGCATTGGCTAAACCCACACTACTGAAGATTAAACCAAGCAACCAAATAATCCAACCAAAAACAGGTATCCATCCCAAAAATATTGTGATTAAAGCAAGCACAAAACCAGCCGTTGCTATTCCATTCTTAAATTGTTCTTCCATAATAAAGTTTTTGAGTTAAAAATAAATGACTTTGAAGATTGTTTAAATTTTCCAATGCTAAATTCAAACATTTAATCTTTAATATACAAAATCTGTTTTTTTAGTCTTTTTGTCATTAAAATAATGCTTTTTGTTAATAAAAAGCTGTTGTTCGTCAATAAATAGTTTGTAAATTAATTGGAAATTACATTAGATATATTTAAAATTGAATGTTTTTTTAAAATAAGGATTAAATTTATAAATAATTGGGGAATGAATTTATATAAATCCGTTATAGAAAAAAAAGTCTTAAATCCTTTAGGTAATAAATTTAAGGTTTTAGTAGTTGAAGATGATGATTATGGATACTTGCTTATAAATGAAATATTAGCATCACATCCAATTATTTTGTACCGAGCTTTAGATGGCGAAGAAGCAATTGCCAAATTTCAAAATGATAAAATAGATTATGATCTGGTATTAATGGATATTCGTTTGCCAATAATGAACGGATACGATGCCACTCAGAAAATAAAAGAAATAAATCCTTCAATTCCAATAATTGCTGTCACTGCATTTGCACATTCACAGGGTATAATAGATTGTTTTGATTGTGGTTGCGATGATTTCATTGCAAAACCATTTGACATTCATATAATTGTAAAGAAAATAGAAAATTATTTAGTTCTTAGAAATTAAATCAGTGATACTATACTTTTTAGAGTTGCGAACGAATAAAAAATATAAAATCGAACTGATCCCGAAAGCGAAGCGTATCGGGATCTAGGGTATTATTCCCCGCTGCATGCAGCGAAATAAAAAAGAAAATTATTCCGTTTCAATACCTCGTCTGCTTACACGAGGGTAGTTTATTAAAACATTATTACTTCGAATTTCATCGCATCAAAATAAAAATAATTTTTTATTCAAAACAGAATTCTCTATTTTAGAGGATTCGTTATTGAATTTACTAAAAAAATAAATCATGACTAGAGACACACAAATATTTGATTTAATTCAAAAGGAAAAAGAAAGACAGATAAATGGTATTGAGCTTATTGCTTCAGAGAATTTTGTAAGTGAACAAGTATTAGAAGCTATGGGTTCTGTAATGACCAATAAGTATGCAGAGGGTTATCCAGGAAAAAGATATTATGGTGGTTGTGAGGTTGTTGATCAATCGGAAGATTTAGCACGTGAAAGATTAAAGAAGTTGTTTAATGCAGAATGGGTAAATGTACAACCACATGCAGGTGCACAAGCAAATGCAGCCGTATTTATGACTATTTTAAATCCTGGAGATACTTTTATGGGATTAGATCTTGCACACGGAGGTCACTTGTCACATGGTTCTCCTGTTAATTTATCTGGGATCTTGTATCGAGCCGTATCATATGGAGTAAAAGAAGAAACCGGAATGGTTGATTATGATATGATGGAGGAAGTGGCACTTAAAGAAAAACCAAAAATGATTGTTGGTGGTGCTTCTGCTTATTCACGCGAATGGGATTACAAAAGAATGAGAGAAATCGCTGATAAAGTCGGTGCAATTCTAATGATTGATATGGCTCATCCTGCGGGTTTAATTGCTGTTGGAATTTTAAGTAATCCTTTAGAGTATGCTCATGTTGTAACTTCTACTACACATAAAACTTTACGTGGTCCAAGAGGTGGTATCATTTTAATTGGAAAAGATTTTGATAATCCCTTTGGTAAAACAACTCCTAAAGGTGTTATTAGAAAAATGTCTTCATTATTGGATTCCGGTATTTTCCCTGGATCACAAGGCGGACCTTTAGAGCATATTATTGCTGCTAAGGCAGTATCTTTTGGTGAAGCTTTAGCTCCTGAATTTAAAGAATATCAATTACAGGTAAAAAAGAATGCTGCTGTAATGGCAAGGGAGTTTATGAACAAAGGTTATAAGGTTGTTTCTGGAGGTACTGATAATCATTCAATGTTAATTGATTTAAGAACTAAATTCCCTGAAATAACAGGAAAGATCGTTGAAAATACATTGGTAAAAGCTCATATTACTATTAATAAAAACATGGTTCCTTTTGATTCTCGTTCTCCATTCCAAACTTCTGGAATTAGAGTTGGTACCTCTGCAATAACAACAAGAGGTATTAAAGATGATAAAATACCTACTATTGTTGATTTCGTTGATCAAGTTATAAGTAATATTGAAAACGAATCGGTAATTGGTAAAGTTGGGAATGATATTAAAGATATGATGAGTAAATATCCATTGTTTGCTTATTAATAATGTATAAAACTCAAAAAGAGCTGCCCAATTAGGCAGCTCTTTTATCTTAAAAATTTACTCAATATTTATATAAATTATATTCTAAAAACATGGAATGGTATCTTATTGTTGCTGTAATAGGCGTTGGATTCGTTGCTGGGTTTATTAACACTCTTGCAGGCAGTGGATCTTTATTAACTCTACCATTATTAATGTTTCTAGGATTACCGGCAAATGTTGCAAATGGAACAAATCGTATTGCAATTCTTTTACAGAACGTTGTTGGTGTCGCAAGCTTTAAAAAACAAAAGGTATTGGATTTTAAACATGGATTTTGGTTAGGAATCCCTGCTGTTATTGGTTCTTTTATTGGAGCTATGATAGCTATAAATCTGAATGAAGAGATTATGAGAAAAACCATAGGTGCTCTTCTTGTTTTTATGTTATTTATAATCATTTATAAACCAGATAAATGGATAAAAGGTAAGGCGGGAGAAGTAATTCCTAAACCTGGGATATTACAGATGGTTATTTTCTTTTTTATAGGAATGTATGGAGGTTTTATTCAAGCTGGTGTTGGATTCTTTTTATTAGCTGGACTAGTTTTAGGAGCTGGTTTGGATTTAGTTCGAGCAAATGCATTGAAAGTTTTTATTGTACTACTATATACGCCAATAGCACTAGTTATTTTTATGATTAATAATCAAGTTGATTACAAACTAGGTTTAATACTTGCTGTTGGTAATATGTTAGGTGCTTTTGTAGGAGCTAAAGCAAATGTAAGTTGGGGACCTAAAATTGTTCGATATGTTTTATTAATAGCTGTATCAATATCAGCTATTAAACTTTTGGGAGTAATTGATTTAATAAAATCTATTGTTGTAATCTAAAGAAATAGGTAATAGTCCCTTTTTGATAAGCAGGAGCACCAGGTTTCTTATCAAATGTTGCTTTTTTAGCAGCATTTTGGGCTGCAGCTAAAAGATTCGCATCAAGGGTGGTGCTTCCTTTTACTCCAGCAATTGCATTAGTAACATTCCCGTATTTATCAACAGTTATTTCAACTACTACTTTCCCTTCTATTTGATATTTGTATTCTGGTAATGGCAATGCACCAACTGGGTTTCGCCCCTCTAAATTAAAACTTGTACCGTTTGTGCCTGTACTACTTCCATCTGCATGATTCTGAGAATCGACTGATCCTGTAGTTGAGCCTTGATTATTTTGACCCTGAGTTTCTCCTTCGCTTGAGTTGTTCGTATTACTTCTGTCTCTCCCAGGAAATAAAGCTTGCTCGTTTACTTTTCTTTCTATTTTAACCTCTTCTACTTCTTCTTTGGGTTCTGTTTTTATTTCAGTTTTTGTTTCTTTGGTTTCTTCTTTTTTGCCTTGTTCTTCAATTACAGGTGCATCTTCGTAATCTTGTGTTATTGAACCATCTTCAGTTGGAGATGGAGAATTTTCTGTTACAGATTCCTGACTTTCCTCTACAACTTCTTGTTGCACCGATTCAGAAAATTGAGGCTCTTCATTACCTATGCCTTTGTCACTATCTCCAAAATTTATTAAAATTCCTTCTTCAGCAGGTAATGGAAGTGGAGTAGAGTAACCAAAAAACATAAATATAACTGCAATAACTATATGAAAAGTTATAGTGCCTATGATTGCAGATTTATGTTTTTTTAAAAAATCAGACATTTTAATTTGCTTGTGTTGCCAGAATTAATTTCCACTTATTTTCCTTTGCAATATTCAGTATTTTTACCATTGCATGTAAGGGTATATCTTGATCACAATGTAATGATATTGTTGATTCTTCAGCACTTATGTCTTGGAATCTATATTGTAGAATACCTTCAATATCTTCTAATGGAACTTGATTTGTTTCAATAAAATATCGTAAATCATCTGTTATAGAAATAGTTGTGATTGCTGATGCAGAAGTTTGATGTGAACTCTTTGGTAATAATAATTTTAACGCATTTGGAGCAATCATTGTAGAGGTAATCATAAAGAATATTAATAACAAGAAAACAATATCTGTCATTGACGACATGCTGAAATTAGGATTTACTTTTGTTCTTCTTTTTAAAGCCATAATTGCTTATATTTTATTAAACAGGTTCATTCAAAACATCCATAAACTCGGATGTATTTGCTTCAAGCTGAAAAACTACTTTTTCTACTTTTGCTACTAAAATATTATATGCTAAATATGCAATAATACCTACCATTAATCCTGCAACTGTTGTTACCATAGCGGTATAAATACCATTTGACAATAAACCAATATCAATATTATTTCCGGCATTTGACATATCGTAAAAAGCTCTAATCATACCAATTACAGTTCCTAAAAAACCAATCATTGGAGCTGCACCAGCTACAGTAGCAAGTGTTGGTAAATTTTTTTCTAATGTTGAAATTTCTAAATTTCCGATAGTTTCAATTGCCGCATTAATGTCATTTAGTGGACGACCAATACGTTGCAATCCTTTTTCTATCATCCTTGAAATAGGACTATTTGTCATTTGGCATAGGGATAATGCTGAATCAATTTTATCATCGTGGATATAATCTTTTATTTTATTCATAAAATTAATATCGGTTTGGGAGGCACGTTTAATAGCAAAATATCTTTCAATAAAAATATATACTGCAATTATGGAAAGAATAACAATTGGGATCATAATCCAACCTCCTTTAATTGCTAGTTCCCAATAAGATAATCTAATCTCTCCCGCTTCTGCAACAGTATTGCTAAGACTATCGGCTACGTTTATTTGTAAAAGCGTAAATAAGTAATTCATATTGTTTTTGTTTATGTCAAATTATTTAAACGGATATTTGCTTGAAATGTTTTACGGAATATTGTTTTTTCAAAGATACAAAAAACATTAATCGCTTTTAGTTTCCTTACTTTTCCTGCTGATTTTATTCCAAAAATTGCTTAGTAATTCGGAAAAAGTATTAAATTCTTCTCGATAATATATACCGACACCTTGTGTATAAGGAGTGTCCTCATATAATAATTTGTCGTTAGATTCGTTAAAGGCCCTTACTTGTAATTTCCCGCTTTTATTAATTTTAACATCAACACTAAAATCACCCACAATATTACTAGCCTGTTCTACCGTTTGACCACCATAGCCAACATTACCGTTAATACTAACTCTATCATCCAATAATTGTGTTGATAATGCGACTTCTACCTGGTCTTGTGATATTTCATCACCAGGTCTGTAATTAACTCCAATATCCCACTCATCGCTGATTTGAGATAGCCAATGACTTAATTGATTTGATAATAACTCACTGGTTGTAACTGTGCCTAAACCCACCGTACTTGAAGCGCCGGACAAATAACCATCAGCTGTTTGATCACGCATGAAGGAATTTAATACCAACAAAGAAAGAAACTGTTTGTTAAGTTTTTCTTTTGTGTTAATGGCAGTTCTAACAAGTGTTTTTGCTTCCTCATCGGCTGTTGGAAGATTTATATCGAAATTAATATTAGGGTTCATTAAATTATCTGTTAAAAATACTTGACATTCAACAGGAATACGCTTTTTGTAATCATCGTTAGAATAATATGTTGAGTTAGAATCAACTAAGCTGTTTAATGAGGTTTTTAAACTGTAAATAGCATCAAAATCGATATTTGCATTATATGGTTCGCCATTCCAACTTATACTTCCTCCTCGTTTAATTTTAAATCTTTTGTTTATTACATTCTGAAGTGTAAATAAATAATCTCCTTCCTCAATTATAAAATCTCCGTACATTTTAAAATCATCAGTGGCATCAAATCCCATTTTGATATTGCCTTCGCCTCTTCCTTTAATAACATCTCCAATTTTTGAATCAAAAATTAATAAGGCTTCAGCATCAGGTGTTATTTCTAAATCCATATTTAATTTAAAATTCGATAAATCAATTTTATATTCTTCAGGTTTAGTAGCGTATTTGTTTGATTTGTCTTTGAATGTTATAAATCCAGTCTCTTCAGAATTTTGCAAGTAGGTAAGAGGTATATTTATTTTTGTATTTTTTTCGGTTCTCGCGGAGATATCCATGAAAGTAGCTTCTCTGTTTCCTATTATATTTACAATCCCTGTTGCAAAAGCTGTTCCATAAAAAGCTTCATTATCAGTTCCCACTGTATTTAGTGCGAAAATGTTATTGGCGTTAATATTAAATTCGAAATTTATTTCCTTTTTTTGGCCAAATTTTAAAAATCCATTGGTGATTCCTTTATTTCCATATGTGTCAAATGCACTAACATCTTTAAAGATTAATGAATTTTTTACAACTTCTACTTCAGTATCGAAATTGTAACGATTATTAATGTAATCAATAGTCATAGCAGAATTTTGGATAAATAAACTGCCATTGAAATCTGGATGTTTTAGTGTTCCGGTTACAAGTACCGATCCATCGCCAATCCCAGTTACATTTGATGCAAAACTTTTTAAATATGGGTTTAAAACATTTAAGCCTAATTTATTAAGAATTATATTAAACATAATATTTTTATTCTCCGGATAGTAGTTTCCAGATACATTAATTGTTCTTGTATCGTTATATAAAGTTGATGCTTCTAATTGAATTGCTTTATTTTCTTCAATCCAGCGACTATAGATTTTTGCATGTCCAAAATTTTCTTTATTTAAAACCAGATTATTAACGTCGATATCTGTGTAAAATACCGGATTGCTAAAAATACTTGAGAAGTTAGCAGTTCCATTTATTATTCCTCCGAATTCTAATTTCTTTTCTTTTGTAATTACGTTAAGATTAGCAAGATTTAAACTTCTGAAATCAAAAAACAATGTGTCATCTGGATTCTCTGAAATTTTACCATCTAATCCGAAATATTGGTTCCCATGATTTATATTAAAACTACTAACAGAAAATGAGGATGTATCAATTTTAATTTGAGATTTGTTAATAATCCACAATGAGTCTTTTACTATTACCTGTGATGGTAAAACTGTAATTTTAAATAAAGGCTCTCCAAATTCTTCCTTTTGACTGATTGCAGTTGATGCTAGTATCTTACCTCCGTAATTTATTGAATCGATATTGTACCAATCAATTTTAAAATCAATATTATTATTATGAGTTAGTGAGGTTGTTTTAAAGTTTTCTAAATTAAATAAATTGTTTAGTAAATAATTATTGCACTTTGAAAGTATAGTAAATATGCTATCGTTTGAGAAAGTGTTTATTTTCAGATTTGTAAAAGTATGTTTGTTATATTTTAATTCTTCGAAGGATGCAGTTAGCATAAGCCTTTTAACAACTGAATTATAGTTAATTTTTAAATTCGAGTTGTCGCTTAAATTTAAATAAGGTATAAAGAATTTGCTAATTTGTTTTGTGTTTTTTAAGTTTAGATCAAATGAGAAATTATTATTATAATCAAGAGTTATGGTATCGGTTGGTTCTTGAATAAGTGCAGGTAAGTAATTATAGTATAGGTTTTTTACAGATTGAATTAAGGAGGCCGATTTATATGATCCAACTAATAAAGCATCTATATATTCCGATTTTAATTCTATTCTATGAGCATCGGTTTTTTGTGTGGAAACCAAAGATAATGTATCAAAAACCATTTTCTCATTAAATTTAATAAGTAGAGCATTGGTAAAGTTTATTTCTCCAATAGCATTATCCACATTACTTCCTATAAAATTAGCATTAAGATTAAAAGATAAACTAGAAGTGGTATCATTCCTATCAATATTTAAACCATATAGATTCGTATTTGGAACTGTAGCTTTAAAATTAAAAACAGGAATTTCTTTTGAGAAATCAATACCTCCTCTAAAATCAACTTCAATATTTGGATCGGAAATATTAAAGTAGCCATCAAATGTTTTCTCAGTTAAAAATCCGTCTAATACAATATTTTGATAATTATAATCATTTATTTCAAAATTATGAATAATGCCCTTTGTAGTAGCTTTTACAGTTTTATTTGCACCTGTTGTTCCCTTAATTTGTGCATCTACACTAATTTCTCCTATAATAATAGTGTCGCTTACTAATTCACCTATATTGAAATTTTTAGTTTGAAGATTCCCACTAAAGGCTAAATTTCCAAATCTATCGGGTTGTAAAGAAAGATCAGTTGAAAGATTCCCAAGGTCTGATGTAAATTTCCCATTAGTAACAAAGTCATCATAAAACCCTGCAAAATTTCCTTTGTAACTGATTATACCTAATTTATCAAAACTTTCGGGGATTGATAAGTTGTTTCTTTTTTTGAAGAATGCATTGAGTATTTCAAAATCTTTTGCACTAGTTGTTAATTTCTTAAAATCAACATACATAAACATTTGTTTGTGATCTGGTAATCCGTTAAGGTTAAAATCAGTTATCAATTCTGTTTGTTCACCTATGTGGATTTTTACATTTTTACCTTTAAAGCTACTTAGTTTATTGTAAAATCTTCCAGAAAGAACAGCGTTAACATTTATATTTTTGAAAATGGGAGAAATATATCCCAAATCGACTAAACTGACATTAGATTCTTCCAAAGCAAAATCTAAATTAATGTTTTTAGCAAACTGTTGATATTCAAAATAGTCATTATGTCGAAAAATTAAAGAGTCGGAATTTATATAAGAGAATGGAGTTCTGATTATCACATTTTTGAAAATCATGTGTTGTTTCCCAAAACTCGCATTAAATTTAACATTATGGACTTTGAATCCAGATTTTTCGGTAAATTTTAATTTTTTGGTATAAAAATTTACTTCTCCATTTGATACTTTAAGATTTTTAATTTCCAGGTCTTCAATTTCACAATCTAAATTGCTGAAATTAACTATTTTATAACTATCTGGTATCTTTTTGTATGATTTGAATTTGAAAATAGATTTGTGCATTTCAATATTTTGAAAAGAAATGCGCCAATTATCATTTGTTAATGTGTCTATTGTTGAATCCTTTTCAGCGAAAATCAGATTTATTCGTTGCAAACTATCAAATTTATGAAGATAAAATTTTGCTTTCATAAGATTGATATTACTGATATCAATTTCTTTTCGCTTCCTATCTATTCTTTTTAAGTTACAAATTATTTCTTCAGAAAATAGTAATGTGTCTTTTAATTGATCTTCAATATAAACATTCTTTAATACTACTCGATTAAAGAATTTAAAACTTACAGATTCTACTTCAAATTTAGCATTCAGATTTTCTGATGCCTCTTTAGCAATTTTTTGTGTTATAAGTGTTTGAATTTTACTGCTTTGAAGTACAAAAAAGGTGATTGCAAGCAATGTAATTATTACCAACAAAGAAATGATCAATATTTTATATAATTTTTTAATACTTTTGGCTTTTGAAACGTTAACGCAAAAGAAACAAAAAAAATTATAAATAACTCAAATTCTTTACACTAAATGAGTATTACTATACTTGGGATAGAGTCATCGTGCGATGATACATCAGCAGCAATAATTAAAGATGGCGTGTTATTATCGAATGTAATTGCAAATCAGGATATTCATAAAGCATATGGTGGTGTTGTTCCAGAATTGGCTTCCAGAGCTCATCAACAGAATATTATACCGGTGGTTGATCAAGCAATTAAGCTCGCAAATGTGTCTAAAAAAGATGTAAGTGCAATTGCTTTTACCCGTGGTCCAGGTTTATTAGGATCTTTGCTTGTTGGAACTTCTTTTTCGAAAGCTTTTTCATTGGCAATGGATATTCCTTTGGTTGAGATAAATCATTTACAGGCTCATATTTTAGTTCATTTTATTAAAGAGATTGATAAAGAAAAGAAAACACCTGAATTTCCGTTTTTATGTTTGCTGGTTTCCGGAGGACATACTCAAATTGTTGTTGTGAAAAACTATTTAGAGATGGAAATTATTGGACAAACTATTGATGATGCGGCCGGAGAAGCATTTGATAAATGTGCAAAGGTCATAGGATTACCGTATCCGGGCGGACCATTTATTGATAAAAATGCTAAACAAGGCAACAAGAATGCTTTTATTTTTAATAAACCAAGAATAAAAAATCTTGATTATAGTTTTAGTGGTTTAAAAACTTCATTTTTATATTCTGTTCGGGATAGTTTAAAAAAGAATCCCGATTTCATAAAAGAAAATATGATGGATTTAAGTGCAAGTATACAGCATACAATTATTGAAATTTTAATGAATAAGCTTGAATTAGCAGTAAAACAAACAGGAATAAATCAAATAGCTGTAGCTGGAGGGGTTTCAGCAAATTCTGGTTTAAGGGATGCCTTAATAAATAAAACTCATGATTTGGGTTGGCAAACTTTTATTCCCGAATTTAAATTCACTACAGATAATGCTGCTATGATTGCTATTACCGGATATTACAAATACTTAAATAAAGAGTTTGCGGGACAGGATATTACTCCTTTGGCTCGATTCCCTTTTTAAAATGTACGAGCTTAGTTAACTTCTATTTTTGATCAAATAAAGCGGTGTTGAAATTAAAACAAGAATTGCAAGGGCAGACAAACCAATTCCAACTCCAAATTTATCGGCTAAATATCCTAAAACTAGTGCAAAAATTGCCGCAAAAAAACTTTTTGCTTGCGAACTGGTTGAAAGAGCTGTAGATAAAATATCATCCTGATATAATTCACTTACATACTCTACTCCAATAGGATTTCGAAGGTTTTCTATTAAATAAATTCCAATATAAAACAATATAGAAACAAAATAAAATCCATAATGAAAAAACACTCCACTTAAAAAAGCTATTATTAAACCAAACGTCATTGTTACGTTTAAAGCTAGTTCTGTTGATTTCATTTTATCTTTTAACTTACCTGCTTTACGGGTTATGTAAGAAGTCAAAAAATAAATTACAAAATATAAAATTCCAATAATTATTGCTGATTTTTGATTGTCGGAAAAAGAAAGCATGATTGGTATTGTTAATGCAAATGTTTGAATTATTGGTTGCAGATAGTCTTTCATTGCTCTATGAAATCCACTATGAATAGAAAGATTTGTAATAGCCTTTAAAATTTGTTTTTTCTTAAATGAAATTAAATGATTATTAAAAACTTTAAAAAAACGCTCTTTTATTTTATGGATTTTTATATCAGTATTACTTCCATTTAACGAACTTGGATATGATAAAATTAATAGTAGATCAAGTAAATAAGGAATTATTGAAAATAGAAAAATAGATTTGTAATTACCAGTATAAAAAACAATCGAAGCAGCTATCAATGATGATATTGCAGAACCCATTTGCGACCAAGATCTAGTATGTCCGTAATAATGAGCACGTTGTTCTTTCCAGTTTTTATTTTTTATGTACTCGAATATCATTGCTTTATGTGTACCTGTTCGGAATGCATCGCCAATTGCATAAAATATTATTGCGAGAATGAAAATATAAAATGAATTGGTAGCATAGAAAATATAAAATGAAATAATATAAAATAAGAATGATACAACAAGAGATTTCTTCCTGCCAAAAACATCTGCAATAATTCCAGAAGGAATCTCCAAAATATTTATAAAAATTTCACGAATGGCATATAAAGTACCTATTTGTAAGAAACTGATATTTTTTTCCAATAGGAATAAGATCAAGAATGGCTCAAAAAATCTTAAGTTCTTTAGAAATCCATAAATACAGAATTTATAGTATTGAATATCTTTTTGAAAACCTTGACTCATCTATCCTTAAATTAAAATGGCACAAGAAAAACCTGTGCCATTGCGTGTTTGTGTTTTTTACTTACTGATGTTTTTTCAATGATCTTATTGCTATGAAAATAAATCCTATAATTAATATTAAAAAACTTAGTGCGAACAATGCTTGCCGTTTAATAATTTTTATAATTGGAGCATTTTTATAGGTAATATCCGTTACAATAGACAATGCAAAATCAGGTAAACGTGTCGAAGGATCCTGTTCAATATACATGAATTCTGCATTTAGTTTTTGGTCTTTAATACTGAAATCGTTTTTTTGATCTGTTTTTTGAACAAAAGCATTAATAATTAAACTGTCTGGAATGTATCTATTTAAAGCTTCATCAATCAATGGAAACTGATAATCGGTAGTTCCAAACCAATAATTAACAGATACAATATTCTCATTTTCAGCAGTAATTTGCTTCAATCGATTTACAAACATTTCCATTATTTTATCAGCAACCTCAGAGTAACTCCCAATTTCTATTAAAAAGCGACCATTTTTAGTAGCTTGATAAGAATAAGATTTAAGTCTTTTGGTTGACGATTCAAACTGAAATCTTTCAGCAAAAAACGCTTGGGAATTCAAAATTCTGTTTAAGTAATTTATTCTATCCTCCCCAAATGCTGAAAAGTCTAATCCCCAATCGGGCGTATATGTTGTATTAATGACAATATTATCTTCAATAATATACAAATCGTGAAAAATGGAATCAAGACCCAATGATTTCATTTGCTTATTAAGATTTTTAGATCTAAGATCAATATTTGTTTTATTTGTAAGAGCCGTTAATGCATTTTTCTGATTATCATAAAATGATTTTTCAAAAGTTTTTAATGCTGAAGTTTGAAATTCACTTATACCAATTATTTCATTTCTGATCTTTACTCTTAGATCATTTTCACTCTTTTTTTGAATATTTATTGTATCTTGAATTGTAATAATTGCTAATATCACATTAAGTAAAAGCACTGTTAATGTAACCTTTACAAAAAGTAATTTATAAATTGATTGTCTTTTTGAACTTTTGTCCATACTTGAAATTGTTAGATTAAAAAACGAAGGTCAAGTTAATAAAAAAGAAATTATTTATGAAGATTTAAGTCTTTTTTTACAAAACTTTCTATTATTTATGTTCATTTTACCGTTTAAATTTATTAAATATTATTTTTTTGGCCCGCAAAACCCTTTAATTTATTTATTTTCGCGATGTAAAAATTAAAACTAAAATTATGATTGATATAACACAACACAGTTTATACAAACCAATGGAAGTTGATTCAGTATTGTCAAATATTTTTAATACATATTTAAAGAAATTTGCTGTGCTGTTTGTTTCAAGTTTTGTGGCAGCATTTATTATTCAAGTTGTTTTTTATCAATTCGGTTTTTTTGAACTAACGAAATTAGGGGATCCTGAAGAAATACTTTCTGCAATTGCAGGAATGAGGAATGAAATTATAATTGGCTCTATTACGTACTTTGTAATTTATGGTATTTTAATTTGTTTTTTAATTAATTACTTAATTAGAAGTGATTTAGATTCAACATTATCTATACAGGAAATATTCGTTGAATCAGTAAAGAATAATTCTGTTCATTTAATTTTCTTCCTTATATTATCTATGTTAATTATTATAGCAGGAGCTTTTCTTGGTATTATTGTATTTATAATCGGTTCTTTCCTCTCAATGATTTATCTTGGAACCGTTCTTGTACCCGGAGGAACAATTATTGTGGCTGAAGAGAAAAATGCTTTTGAAGCAATTCGTAGAGCATTTACTTTAACTCATAAAGATTTTTGGTCAACACTGGGCGCCGTTATTTTATATTTCTTGATTATGATTCTTATTTCAATTGTAATGAATGCAATTTTAGCAATACCTTTTATTTTAAAGTTTGTTAATAATTGGCGAGAAACCGAGAATTTTTTCGAATTATTTAATATGCAAACATATGATATTGGCAGCTGGGTTGTTTTATTAAACTCTTTGGTTGCTGCAATTACATATCCATTTTTTGCTTTACTTTCCGTTGTTCTATATTTAAAATTAAGGTTTTTAGAAGATAAAAAAACAATAGTACAATAAGAACTCCAGAATTGAATCTACAAGTTATTTTTTTTGAACTGACGCAACCTTTTTTAATTCCTATACATCTACATAGGTAGCATCAATTAAATTTTTGTTTTGTTTCAATACCCTAATTTAAATAATGATACTGCTATTTAGTCGCAGTAATTTTTAAGGACAGGCGGTGCAATTTGCACCGCTTTTTTTGTGCTTACAATTTAGTTGGTTTTAAAATCAATTATGATTATTTAAACAATTATAGTAGGCAATTTGGAAGAATTTATTTAAAAATGTTCGAGGTTTTGCATGAACATATCAAATATTATCATGTTAGTAAATGAAATATACTGATTGAATTATTATTATGATAACTGTAATTTCTCCTGCAAAAACTTTAGATTTTAAAAGGGATGTTCAAACCAAGCAATATTCACAACCGTATTTCCTGAAAGATTCGGAAGTTTTAATCAAAGAGCTTCGAAAATTAAATCCAAAGGATATTGTTCGCATAATGAAAGTGAGCAATGATATAGCATTTCTTAATTTCGAAAGAAATTTATCATGGAGAATTCCCTTTACTATCGATAATGCCAAACAAGCTATATTGGCATTTAATGGGCAGGTTTTCATTGGATTGAACTCAAAAACTTTAACTGAAAATGAATTATTATTTGCTCAAGATAATTTTAGAATTTTATCGGGATTATATGGAGCATTGAAACCTTTAGATTTAATGCAAGCTTATCGATTAGAAATGGGTATCCCATTAAAAAATCCTAGAGGGAAAAATTTATATGAATTTTGGGGAACAAAAATAACAGAAACAATAAATAGTGAATTACAAGATCATAAGTATAAAGTTCTGATTAATTTAGCCTCAAAGGAATACTACAAAGTGATAAAACCTAAATTAATTAAAGGTGAAATCATTACTCCTGTTTTTAAAGAAGAAAAAGGAAGTAACTATAAAGTCATAGCGGTTTATGCAAAAAATGCGCGTGGTTTAATGAGTCGATTTATTATTCAAAATGGAATTGAAAATCCTGAAGATATAAAAGCCTTTGATTCTGAAGATTATCTATATAATCAAGATTTATCCACTGAGAACGAGTGGGTTTTTACACGATAGTGATTAGTCTCCCAATTTATTTCATCTGACACTTAACAGCTTAGCATTTTTTGCTTTTTAGGAATTGTTTTAAGGTTTAGCCAAAAGAATATTTTTTATCCACACTTTTGTTGGTGTTGATAAATCATTCATTGAAGAATTTTGTTTCCCTCCGGGATTTCCGCCTCCCTTACTTCCACCACCATCTCCTCCAGAGCCTCTACTACCTCCTCCTCCTGAACCTTTTCCTGAGCCACCGCCGCCTGTATTCATACCAAGGGGCTTACTTTCAGTTGTTGACGATTTTAGTGAACCTGTTTCCAATCCTATACTTAATGTTTTTGGTGAGATATCAGAGTAATTGGAATAAATTGCATTTAAGGGAATTTTCATTTCATAGTAAAGAGATTTAAAATCATCCTGATCAATAGATACTTCCACTCCATACGGATTTTGAACGACAAAGTAGTTTTCAATATTTTTTTTGAAACCAAAAAACTCAACTTCAAGTAGTTGATTAGGATTCCATTCTGGGACATTTTTATTCTGTTTCTTTTTATTTCTGTCCATTTTAGGAAATGGCTTTTCAATTGGACAAGTAATACATAAATATTCTTTTTTCTTTCCAGTAGTATCTATCCACATCGTCAATCCTGCTAACATTAATTTTTTTTGTATTGATTGATCATTAATATTAATTCGGATGTACAAATTTTTCTCATCATTTGAGATTCCATATGAAAACCTATTATTATCTTTTGAATCAAGAGTTGTTGTCCAGTCTGATGATGAACCATCAATATTTAATGGTGTTGCTTCGTAGCTGGCCTCGTAGGTGCTACATCCAGCAAATAATAACAAAGAAGAAATCGCAATTATTATAATATTTGTTTTCATAGTTTAACTTTTAATTTTTTTATATAATATTACTTAGAAACCTAGAATTTCAATTTATTACACTATTTTGAAATTAAATGTTTTATTGGATGAATAATTATCAGAATAGCAATAATTATTAATTAATAATTTCTTTTTTAACTTTGCTCCAAATTTATTGAAGGAAATATGGAAGGAGATTTGAAGAACGACGTTGTTTATTCGCAAAACATTACTGAGTTTGTAATCGTTGCAGGAGAATATTGTACATTCGTTGAGAATACATTAAGATTTTCTAAAAAAGATTTTTTAGAGAAAAGTGGAAAGTTGTTACCTTTAATTTATTTAAAAACAAACCTTCTACCGAGATTTGAATCTATTTTTGACGATGGCAATGAAAAATTTGTTAGTGAAGAAGAGTGGGATATTATTCACGACGCTGTTCAGAAGAAATTAGGTTTGCATGATGATTACAGAGAAGTATTTGATCCCTTAACTCATGAACAACTCGAACAAAGTACTGCAAGTATTTCGGATAGTTTAGCTGATATATACCAGGATTTAAAAAACTTCATTACTTTGTATAATATTGGTACAGAAGAACTAATGAATGATGCATTATGGGAATGTCAATTAAATTTTGAAGAATTTTGGGGACAAAAACTTTTAAATGTGTTAAAAGCAATACATAATGTATATTTTGGCGAAGATGATTTGGAAGAAGACGAAGGAAAAAATACAGAGGAGAATAATGTGGATGGAGATATTGATACAAGTAACTGGATACTTTCAAAACGACAGGCAGATTATAGAAAAGGAGAGGAGTAGATGTTTGCAGAAAATGTAACTACTGAGGAAATCAATGATTTGCCTCTTTATCAGTTCAGTGGAGGAATTTTTATTATTGATACTTTTGAAAAATTAGATTTTTATTTACCCTTAATAAAGGACCAAAAGATCCTTGGTTTTGATACAGAAACTAAGCCATCATTTAAAAAGGGAAAAAACAATCCTGTGTCATTATTACAGTTGACCTCGAAAACCCAAGCATTTTTAATCAGAATAAATAAAATTGGGTTACCACCGGAAATTTCAGATATATTAATTGATAATAATATTAAAAAAATAGGATTGGCGATTAAAGATGATATAAAAATATTGAAAAACATAGCAGGTTTTGAACCAACTAGCTTTATAGATTTACAAGATTACGTTAGTGATTTTGGAATTGAAGCAATGAGTTTAAAAAAAATTACAGCAATTGTATTAAATAAGAGGATTTCAAAATCTCAACAAGTTACAAACTGGGATAGAGAGGAATTATCGGAGGCTCAACAAATTTACGCGGCAACTGACGCCTGGGCATGTTTACAAGTTTATAATAAACTAAATCAAGAAAAATAATTTACTAAAATATGAATTATCCAAAAGTGATATTAAAATCAGGAAAAGATCAATCGGTAAGACGTTACCATCCATGGATTTTTTCCGGTGCTATTAAAAAGATTATTGGAAATGTTAACGAAGGCGATTTAGTTATTGTTACTGATAATAAAGATGAGTTTTTGGCTTTAGGTCACTTCCAGATTGGTTCGATTGCTGTAAGAATTATATCGTTTGATGAAATTGAGATCAATAAAAGTTTTTGGAAAGAAAAAATAAATAAAGCATATAAATTTAGAAAAGAGTTTGGTTTAACTGAAAATGAGAATAATAATGTTTATCGTTTAGTACATGCCGAAGGTGATGGTTTACCAGGCTTAATTATTGATTTCTATAATGGTACAGCAGTACTTCAAATGCATTCAATTGGAATGTATTTGAATAGGGAGCATATTATTGATGCACTAAAGGAATTATATGGCGATAAATTAAAAGCTGTTTACGATAAAAGTGAAAAAACTATACCATTTAAATCAGATATTGAAGCAAAAAACGAATATGTGTATGGAGAAACCAGTGAAAAAACGGTTGTCGAATATGGAAATAAATTTAAGATAAATTGGGAAGATGGACAAAAAACAGGTTTTTTTATTGATCAACGTGAAAACAGAAAGTTATTGGCAAAATACTCAAAAGATAAAGCAGTATTAAATGTATTTGGTTATACAGGAGGATTTTCTGTATATGCGATGCAAGGCGGCGCTACATTAGTACATTCCGTTGATAGCTCTAAAAAAGCAATTGATCTTACCAACGAGAATATTGAACTTAATTTTGAAGATACTAGTAGACATGAAGCGTTTGCAGTTGATGCATTTGAATATTTAAATGACATTAAAGATAAATATGATATTATTATTCTTGATCCTCCGGCATTTGCAAAACATCACAACGCTTTACATAATGCACTACAAGGTTATAAGAGATTAAATATAAAAGCTATCGAAAACATTAAGCCTGGAGGATTGATATTTACTTTCTCGTGCTCGCAAGTAGTTAGTAAAGAAAACTTCAGAAAAACACTCTTCACGGCCGCCGCCAATACAGGTAGAAATGTTAGAATTTTACATCAGTTAAGTCAACCAATAGATCACGCTGTTAATCTTTACCATCCTGAAAGTGAATATTTAAAAGGTTTGGTTGTTTATGTTGAGTAATTTACACTAAATTTATTACCAAAATATAAATTAATGAAAAAGTTATTCCTTATTGTATTAATTGTATTGATTGTTTTATCGGTATCAAAAGCACAATATATATATCCCGTTGCGGATTATAAATCCGAAATGAAAGATGTTGAATTATCTAATTTCGATATAAATGGTGATATTTTATATTTGCCTTTAGGTAAAACAGGATTACATATTTTAAATATTCAAGACCTAAATAATATACATGAATTGTCGATCTATACTGAATACGAAAAACGATCGAGGAAAAAAGTACACGGATATGCTAATTGTGTAAAAGTAAGCAATAATAAAGCGTATTTATCTTATGGCCCTTTGGGTTTGAAAATATTAGATGTTTCTGATCCAACAATGCCCTTTGTTTTAGGAACATATTATCGATATCAGGATGTATATTGCACAGAAATTTATGAAAATTATGCATTTCTTGGTTACACCGAAATGGGATTGGAAGTTGTTGATTTAAAGGACCTTGATAATATAAATATAGTTTCCAGAAATAATATTCGTGATTTTAGTGTTAACAATATTGAAATAATACCACCTTATGTTATTATTTCTGGAGGAGACAAAGGTCTACACATATTTAAATTTACAGAACCATTTACATCGTTTAAGCAGGCAGAGTTTCCAAGGTCGCATTTCATGGATAACAAGGCTAATGAACTTTTAATCAGAGGTTCTACAGCTTATGTAGCAAACGATATTGGGGGACTTTCAGTTTTAAATGTTGGATTGCCATTATATCCATTAGAGGTTAAAACTGTTAAAACTGAAAGTAAAGCAACCGATTTATATATTGATCGGAATTATATGTATGTTACGTGTGGCAAGTATATTGAAGTATTCGATATTAGAGAACCAGAGAACCCTGTTAAAATATCAGAATATTTTGATAAAGAAAAAGAATTTAAGTACTTGAAAATCCATAATAATCATTTATATGCTTTATATAAAGACGGAAATAAAAATTATGGAATCGTAATATTTCAAGTGGAGTAATTTTTTTAGTTTTTTAGTCTTCGATATTCCATGTTAGTTGATCTTGATGATTTTTAATTATTTTGTTATTGTCTAATAGCCATTGTATTACTTTTATATTTTTCACTTTGTTTTTGTGATTATCCGAAACCAATTCCTCCATTGAAACAAAATTGTGTAGAAGTTTTTCTTTTATTCTATCAAGAATTAAATCAAATTCATATTTACTTAAATCTAGCTCATTCCTTCTGGTACAAACATCGCATTGCCCACATCTTTCCGGTTTATTATCTCCAAAATAGTTTAATAATATTTGGCTTCTACATTTATTATTAGATGAAGCATAATGTAGCATTGCATTAATTCTTTCAATGTATCTGTTTTTTCTAAATTCGTAATTTTCTTTAGAAATGTAAAGTGATTTGTCATCTAATCTTTCCTCAGTAAAAACAATAAAGGGGTTCTTTTTTTGTGGTATGTAACCTAATACTCCTAACGATTTTAATTTATTTAGATATTCAAATACAACATCAATATTAATATTTGCTTTTTTTGCCAGTGAATTTTCATCAATATTTACGTAATCTGAAAATAAACCCGCATATGATCTTAGTATAAGTTTAACGAAACCGTCGAATTTTGCATTGGCAATTTGAAATTTATATAAATCATCTCGACCAACTAAGAAATGAACTTTAGACACACTATGTAATTCATCTGTAAGCACTAAGTATCCTTCTCTCTGAAGAATTTTTATACTACTGTGAATCATTATTAGATTGAAATTATAGTTTTTTGCAAAATCAGAAATGGCAAAATCGAACGACATGAATTTACCACCACCAAATGGAATCTGGAAATAATTTCCTAAAGCCTGATAAACTGCTTTTATATCTATTATATCAGGAAAGTTTCTTATTACTCTTTGTTGTATTTTTATTTTATCAGAATTGTTATATAAAAGTACAGCTACAGCTTTTTTTTCATCTCGTCCACCGCGACCAGCTTCTTGAAAGTATGATTCAATGCTATCAGGCATTTCTAAATGAATAACAAAACGTACATCGGCTTTATCAATGCCCATTCCAAAAGCGTTTGTTGAAACCATTACTCTAATTTTTCCTACTTTCCATTCATCTTGTTTTTTGTTTCTTATTTCATAATTTAATCCTGCATGATAATAATCTGCGGATATATTATTTTTTTGAAGCAACAGGGCTATTTCTCGAGTGTTTTTTCGATTACGAACATAAATAATACCACTACCTTTTACTTTATTAATATTTTCAATTAAGTAATTTGTTTTATCATCGAGTTCGCGAACTAAATAAATAATATTTTTTCGCTCGAAACTTTTTCGGAATACAGTTTTCACTTTAAAACCTAACTTATCTTGAATATCATCAACTACTTTGGGAATTGCTGTTGCAGTTAAAGCTAAAAATGGGATATTAGGAATTAAATCACGTATATCTGCTATTTTTAAATACGAAGGACGAAAATCATAACCCCATTCTGAAATACAATGAGCTTCATCAATAGCAATTAAATTTACCTTCATATGTTTAACTCGTATTCTAAAAATTTCAGTTGCTATTCGTTCTGGAGATATATATAGAAATTTAACATTCCCATAAATACAATTTTCAAGAGCAATATCTATTTCGTTTTTTGTCATTCCTGAATAAATAGAAATTGCCTTAATGTCCCTTTTTGTTAAATTCTCAACTTGATCTTTCATTAAAGCAATTAAAGGAGTAATTACAATGCAAATTCCTTCTTTCGCCATTGTTGGCACTTGAAATGTAATTGATTTTCCTCCACCAGTTGGCATTAAAGCTAATGTGTCTTTGTTGTCCATCACAGATTGGATAATATCCTCTTGTAATGGCCTAAACTTGGAGTAACCCCAATACTTTGTTAATATCTGTTCGTATTTATTCATCAATTATGGGAAGATACAAAATATTTTGTGAAGATTAAAAAATGTTAAAAAAATCAAATGTATCTATATTCTTATTTTTTCGCCAAATATTAAGCTAATTTTTTGTAATTTGGCACAATTTTAAAATATACTAAAATCTATAATAAAATGTCATTATTACAAGATAAAGTAGTACTTGAAGGTTTAACATTTGATGATGTATTATTAGTTCCACAATATTCAGAAGTTTTACCGCGAAATGTAGATGTATCAACATATTTTTCAAAAAATATTAAACTTAATATACCTATTGTTTCGGCTGCAATGGATACTGTAACTGAAGCAACATTAGCAATTGCTATTGCCAGGCAAGGGGGTATTGGTGTTATCCACAAGAATATGAGTATTGTAGAGCAGGCGAAACAGGTAAAATCTGTTAAGCGTGCTGAAAGTGGAATGATTCATGATCCTATTACAATTAAAAGGGATAATACAGTTTCTGATGCCTTAAATTTAATGAAAGAGTATAAAATTGGAGGGATACCAGTTGTGAATGATGATAATACTTTGATTGGTATTGTAACAAATCGTGATTTGCGATTTGAGTATCATCTGGATAAAAAAATTGAAGAAGTAATGACATCTGAGAATATCATTACTACTCAAAAATCTACCGATTTAGAAATGGCAACCGAAATTTTAAAACGTCATAAAATTGAAAAATTACCAGTTGTCGACGATGAAAATAAATTAATAGGATTATTAACATATAAAGACATTACAAAAGTTAAAGATAACCCAATTGCTTGTAAAGATTCAAAAGGTAGATTACGAGTTGCTGCAGGTGTTGGTGTTACTTCAGATACTTTAGATAGAGTAGAAGCGCTTGTGAAAAATGGTGTAGACGCTATTGTAATTGATACAGCACATGGTCATTCAAAAGGCGTTATTGATATGTTAAAAGCTGTAAAACAAAAATTTACTGATATTGATGTTGTTGTAGGTAATATTGGTACAGGTGAGGCCGCAAAAGCATTGGTAGAAGCTGGAGCAGATGCTGTCAAGGTTGGAATTGGTCCAGGTTCTATATGTACAACAAGAGTGATTGCTGGAGTAGGATTACCACAACTTACAGCAATTTATGAAGTAGCCAAAGCAATTAAGGGTTCTGGCGTTCCAATTATTGGTGATGGTGGTATTCGTTATTCAGGAGATATTGTTAAAGGAATTGCGGCTGGAGCCAATACAATAATGGCAGGATCATTATTTGCTGGAGTTGAAGAATCACCTGGTGAAACTATTATTTATAACGGCCGAAAATTTAAATCATATAGAGGAATGGGCTCAATTGAAGCCATGCAACAAGGTTCAAAAGATAGATATTTTCAAGACGTTGAAGATGACATTAGTAAACTGGTGCCAGAGGGTATTGCTGCTCGTGTTCCATTTAAAGGTAATTTGGCTGAGGTTGTGTATCAATTAGTAGGTGGTTTACGCGCAGGAATGGGTTATTGCGGAACTGATAATATTGAAAAATTAATGACAGCAAAATTTGTGAGAATTACAAATGCAGGAGTTACTGAAAGTCATCCGCATGATGTGGCAATTACTCGTGAAGCACCAAATTATAGCCGATAATTTATTAACTTTCAATACTCTGTTTAAATCTTAGATTAATGAAAAAAATATGCTTGATTATTTGCTCTTTTTTAATGACTTATAATTCATTTTCTCAAGAGCTAAATAATAAATCCTTAATAAAAATAGATGATAAAGAAATTTCGAAAGAAGAATTTCAAAGGATTTATGATAAAAATAAAACTAATATTTCTACCGGTGAAGTAACTTCAGTAAATGATTATCTTGACTTATTCATTAATTTTAAGTTAAAAGTATTTGAGGCTGAAAAATTAGGATTAGATACATTTAGTGCTTTTTTGAACGAATTTGAAGGTTATAAGAAACAACTCGCAAGTCCGTATTTGGTGGATAACTCGGCTATCGAAAAGATAATTAAAGAAGCCTACGAGAGAATGCAATTTGAAGTACGTGCAAGCCATATTTTGATTAAAATTCCCAATGAAGGATTTCCAGTTGATACGTTATCTGCTTATACAAAAGCAATGGATATTCGAAGAAGAATTTTAAAAGGAGAGTCGTTCGAAAGTGTTGCCAAAGGTAGCTCAAATGATCCGTCTGTTAAAAATAATGGAGGTGATTTAGGTTATTTTACAGTTTTTCAGATGATTTATCCTTTTGAAACAGCTGTATTTAACTCTGAAATTGGAGAAATATCTAAGCCTGTAAGAACAAGATTTGGATATCATATAGTTAAAGTTACCGATAAAAGAGAAGCTAGGGGACAAATTAAAGTTGCACATATTATGCTAACTGTTCCTCGAGGTATTAGTCCTGAAGTTGAAAATCAGAAAAAACAATTAATAAATGAACTTTATCATAAGCTCAAGCAAGGAAATGAGTTTAATGAACTTGCAAAAGAATACTCAGATGATAAAGGATCTGCTAGAAATGGGGGTGAATTACCTTGGTTTGGTGCTGGAAGAATGGTACCAGAATTTGAAAAGGCTTCTTTTAATTTAAAAATTAAAGGAGAAGTTTCTCAACCAATTAAAACATCTTTTGGCTGGCATATAATTAAACGTATTGATCGTAAAGAAATCCCATCATTTGATGATGCTGTGAAAGAAATTACTAGTAAAGTTGGTAAAGATCAACGGGTAGAAATAGCACGGGAATCATTCATCAATAAATTAAAACTTGAATATAATTTTATTGAGGAAATAGAAAACAACCCAGTTAAACACGATACAATTGAAAATGTATATATTTTGAACCCAGACTACATAATTAAAGACGCTGGTTTAAACAAAACATTATTTTCATTTCTAAATAATGTATATACAGAGAAAGATTTTGCTGATTTTGTAGAAAGCAAAAGAGGGAATAAAGAATTAAAGCCATTTAGCTATAAAATTCTTTTTGATGAGTTTGTGGAGAATAAAATACTTGAAGTTGAAAACTCAAGATTAGAAGAAAAATATCCTGAGTATAAGTACATATTAAAAGAGTATCATGATGGAATGTTACTTTTTGAGATAACCGATCAAAAAATTTGGTCTAAAGCTGTTAGTGATTCCGTTGGGCTTAAAAAATTCTACAACGATAATAGAAAGAGTTATATGTGGGATGAAAGGTGGAATGGAACACTTTATTATTGCTCAAATTACCAGGTGTATGAAAAAGTACTAAAAATTGTGAGTAAAAATAGGTTTGGTAAAAAAATAACTAATAAAGATCTGTTAAAACAATTTAATATAGAAACAGAAGTTTTAAAGATCGAGACAAGAATCTTCGAAAAAGAAGAAAATGAGATTGTAGATTATTTCGTTTGGAATAAAAAAATTGACAATAAAAAAATCCAAAATGTATGTCATAAAGGGGTAAGAATGGCTTCAGATTATAAGGAGTTTAATGAATGCAGGGGCCTTGTTATTTCTGATTATCAGGATTATTTAGATAAAGAGTGGATTAAAGCACTCCGTGAAAAATATAATATACAAATTAACGACACCGTTTTATCAACTATAAATAAATAGTTATGATAGGTTTTAAATATCAAAAATTAATTCTCTTATTATTTGTTGTTATTGCATTTTCTTGCAATAAAAACAATGACCTAACGGAGGATAGGCCATTAGCTAAAGTACATAATAAATTTCTATACGAATCTGAAATTGTAAGCTTATTTAATATAAATATTACAAAGGAAGATAGCATTATTATTGCAAAAAATTATATAAGTGATTGGATCAAAAAGCAATTGATGGTTGGAAAAGCCGAGTTAAATTTGAATGATGAAAGTAAAGACATTGAAAAACAAATTGAAGATTATCGTTCATCACTTTTAATTTTTAAGTATAAACAAGAACTAATTAAGCAAAAACTTGATACTGTAATTACAGACCAGGAAGTTGAGAATTATTATAATGAATATTCCGGAAATTTTATATTAAATCACAATATAGTAAAAGCACTTTATCTTAAAATTTCAAAAGAAGCTCCAGATATTGACAAGCTAAAAAGATGGTACAAATCTAGTGAAATTGAAGATTTATCTCGATTAGAAGATTACTGTTATCAATATGCAACAAAATATGACAATTTTGATGATAAATGGATTCCCTTTAATAATTTATTAATTGAAATTCCTACAAATATTGATGATCAGGAAAGATATTTAAAGTATAAAAAATATATAGAAACTGAAGACGACTTATTCTATTTTTTTGTAATGATAAATGAATATAGTCTAAAAAGTACCGTGCAACCTCTTGAATATGCACATTTAAAAATTAAAAGTATTTTGTTAAATAAAAGAAAATTTGCTTTTATTGATGAACTTGAGAATACAATTTATAACGATGCCTTAAATCATAACCAATTTATAATTTATTAAAATAAAACAATAATGAAGATTTCTTTTGCAAAACAAATATTATTAGCTCTAATCTTAGTGTTTTTTGTTAAAACTTCAAGCGGCCAGGAAAAAATAATGGTCGAAAGAATAGTTGCTACTGTTGGAGATAAAATAATTTTACAATCGGATATTGAAAATCAGATTTTACAAATGGTATCTCAAGGGTATGCTGCCACATCGGGAGCCCAATGTGATGTATTAAATCAATTACTTGTTCAAAAACTGTTATTAACACAGGCGGAAATAGATAGTATACAAGTTGGTGCGAGTAGAGTAGAATCTGAATTGGAAAATAGACTAATGTATTTTATTAGACAAATTGGTTCAGAAAAGAAACTTGAAGAATCTTTTAATAAATCAATTTTAGAAATTAAAGAAGATTTCAGACCACTAATTGAAGAGCAGTTAATGACTCAAATGATGCAACAATCAATTTACAGTGGTATTGATGCTTCTCCAAAAACAGTTGAGAAATATTATAATAATTTGCCAAAAGATAGTATTCCTATGATTAATACTCAATATGAAATTAATCAAATATTAGTTTATCCTAAGCACAACGCTGTTGCTAGAAATGAGGCTAGGGAAAAGCTTTTAAATTTGCGTCAGCGAATTATTGATGGAGAAAGATTTTCTACTTTAGCAGTACTATATTCAGAGGATCCAGGATCATCAAGACGTGGTGGCGAATTAGGATTTAGATCAAGAGATGAATTAGATCCAGAATTTGCAAAAACAGCATTTAGATTAAACGATGATGGTGGCATTTCAAGAATTATTGAATCGGATTTTGGATTTCATATTATTCAGTTAATTGCAAAAGAAAGTAATCAAGTAAATGTTCGACACATTTTAATTATTCCTAAAGTAGATATAGAGCAAAAATTAGAGGCTAAAAATAAACTTGATAGTATTTCAAATTTAATTAAATTAGATAGTATTAGCTTTAATAGAGCCGCTTTAAAGTTGTCCCAAGACGAGCAATCAAGATTAAATGAAGGTTTAATGGTTAACCCCATGAATTCATCTACACGGTTTATGCTCGATGAATTTCCAACAAATGAATTTAATGTAATTAAAGATTTAAAAATAGGAGAGATTTCGCAACCATTTGAGTCTATTGATGAGTTGGGTAAAATGGTATTTAAAATTGTAAAAATTAAAAAACGAATAGAATCTCATAGAGCAAATTTAAAAGATGATTACGAGCAAATTGAGCAAATGACTGTTATGAGCATGAGTGAAAAGGTTGTTGAAGAATGGATAGAAGAGAAGAAAATGAAAACCTATATTCATATAGACGAATCATTTTTGAAATGTGAATTTTTGAAAGACGGTTGGATAAAGTAAAAATACTTAAGGCCTTTTAATGAAAAGATATCTAGTTATTTTTCTTTTTTTAATCGAATTACTATTTGTATCTGAGCTTGTTGCCCAAAAAAAGGAACAGATATACATTAGAAATTCTAATTTAACAGAATTTAGTAAAACTAAATTTGAAGGCGCTCGACGCTTTACAGGTAATGTAATATTTGAACACCAAAATGCTACTATGTATTGTGATAGCGCATACATTTATGGTACTCAAAATATTATTCACGCATTTAGCAATGTACACGTGAGTAGAGGTGATACTCTTCATTTGTACGGAGACTATATGTTATATAATGGAAATACAAATATTGGTAAATTCAGAAATAATGTTAGGCTTGAGGATGATCAAACCACTTTATATACAGACTCACTTGATTTTAATAATGCGTTGAATATTGCTTATTATTTTGAGGGAGGCCGTATAATTAACGAAGAAAATACACTAACAAGTGACATAGGCTATTATTATGCAAATGATGATATGTTCTTTTATAAAGATAGTGTTGTAATGGTTAATCCGGATTATACGGTATATTCTGACACATTACAATATAATACTACAAGTAAAATAGCATATTTTCTTGGACCTACAGATATATACAACGAAGAAAATTATTTGTATGGAGAAAATGGCTGGTATAAAACTGCCGAGAAAAAGTTTCAATTTAATGAAAATGCCCGATTAGAAAATAAAGATAAAATTCTTTCTGGTGATAGTTTATTTTATGATGAGCTTAATGGTATTGGTATTGCAATTAAAAATGTTGAAATGATCGATACCCTTGAGAATCTTATTTTAAAAGGGAATTATGCGTATTATACAAAGGAACCAGAGAGTTTTCTTATTACAGATAGTACTTTGTTAATTCAAGTCTCAAACTCAACCGATTCACTATTTTTACATTCCGATACTATATCTTCGCTATATGATTCAAGCGGGATACATAGAATTATAAAAGCATATCATAAAGTTCAAATATTTAAAGAAGATTTCCAGGCTCGATGCGATTCCATGATTTATAATTTTAAGGATTCTGTTATTTCAATGTACACCGATCCGATGTTATGGGCAGAAGGTAACCAAATGACAGCTAAAAAAGTGGAAATTCATTTGAAAGATGATGAGCTTGACTTTTTTAAGCTAATGCAAACAGCATTTATTGTTTCTCAAAAAGATACAAGTAGTTATGATCAAATAAGAGGCAAAGAAATGTTTGGTTATATCCGTAATAATAAATTACACAGAATTGATGTATTTGGAAACGGACAAACTATTTATTTTATGGTAGATGAAAAAGTCAACGAAATCATTGGAGTAAATTTTGCCGAAAGTAGCGATTTGAAAATATATATGAATAATGGGTTTTTAAGTCGTATAAACTTAATAAAAGAACCTGCTGGTACTTTGTATCCATTGGATCAACTAGAAGAGAAAAAGCTTAAAGATTTTAGGTGGCTCGAGCAATTAAGGCCAAAATCGAAAAAAGATATATTTTATTGGGAGTAATAATGTTAAAGGGACTTTTTTAAGTCCCTTTAATATTTAGTATTCATCTTCGTTAAAAAAGAAATCGTCTTTACTCGGATAATCTGGCCAAATGTCCTCTATGCTTTCATAAATTTCTCCTTCATCTTCAATTTCCTGAAGATTTTCAATAACCTCTAAAGGTGCCCCTGAACGAATGCCAAAATCTATAAGCTCTTCCTTACTTGCTGGCCATGGTGCATCTTCCAGCTTCGATGCTAATTCTAGTGTCCAATACATATATAGTTATATTTATATTATATCCTTGTTAATTTTTTGCAAATATAAAAATAAAATTGAAAAACAAAACTTTTTTTATTTAACTCTTGGCATCCAAGGAATTTCTTTGGCATTAAGTTCCTTCGAAAGTTTTCTTGAAAGTACAAATAAATAGTCCGATAAGCGATTTAAATATTGTATAACATTTTCACTAAACTTAAATTGGGTTTGAACTTTAATGGACAGTCTCTCAGCTCTTCTGCAGATATTTCTTGCAATATGACAATGTGAAACAGTTTGATGTCCACCAGGTAAAATAAATGATTCTAAAGGAGACAATCCCTTTTCCATTTCATCAATTTCTTTTTCTAATAATTCAATATCGCTTTTATTAATATCTGGAATTTTAACATCACAGTTTTCGCAATCAGTAGCAAGTATAGATGCACAAGTCATTAATCTATCTTGTATTTCTATTAATACGGAAATATAATGATCATCAATTTTCTGATCTCTAATTAATCCTATATAAGAAATTAGTTCATCAACAGTTCCATAAGCTTCAATTCTATCATGGTACTTTGGAACTCGGGTTCCACCAATAAGGGATGTTTCACCTTTATCTCCGGTTTTTGTATATATTTTCATCTATTTAGTAATTATTTATTTAAACACAACGAAACTACTCACAGTTTGTTTAATTTTTATTCAACATATTAATTATATTTGATTGGATTAGGATTTATCTCATCTGATTCTATCCTTCCATCTTTTAAACGAATAATTCTATGAGCCTGTAAAGCAATTTCTTCTTCATGTGTAACTAAAATTATTGTATTTCCCTTCTGATGAATTTCATTAAATAAATTTAATATATCCAAAGAGGTTTTTGAATCAAGATTTCCTGTTGGTTCATCTGCTAAAATAATTGACGGAGAGTTTACCATTGCACGAGCAACCGCTACTCTTTGTCTTTGACCACCAGATAATTCATTGGGTTTATGAGCCACTCTATCTCCAAGTCCAACATTTACTAAAACCTCTTCTGCTTTTGTTAACCTGTCAACCTTATTTGATCCTGCATAAATTAACGGAAGAGCCACATTTTCTAATGCTGAATATCGTGGTAATAAGTTAAACGTTTGAAACACGAAACCAATTTCTTTATTTCGAATTTCTGCTAGTTGATCATCTTCTAATTGACTAACATTTGTGCTATTTAAAATATAATCTCCGTTAGATGGAGTATCTAAGCATCCAAGAATATTCATTAGAGTTGATTTTCCAGATCCTGAAGGCCCCATTATTGCAACATATTCATTTTTATTTATTGATAATGAAACGGATCTTAATGCTCTAATTGTTTCAGTACCAACCTGATAATTTTTCGATAACTCTCTGATCTCTATCATTTTATCCATCATTTAAGGCTTGGCTTGTATGTAAAACACGAATTTAATCAATTTAAAAAGTATAACTGATTTTTTAACTTAAAATTTAATAACATATTGTTGATAAGACAATTTTTTTTTAAAAAAGATTAAGCCCATTCTAAATATATCAATTGAGACTTTAACTTTTTTATTAATCTTAATGATTTCCCAAGCTTCTTCCATATCCGTTGACCAATGAATATCATCAAAAATAAAAATACTTTCGTTGTGTGATTTTTCCAGGGAAGAGTTAAAATAATTCAAAGTACTTTGTTTAGTATGATTACCATCGAAAAACACTAAATCAAATTTTTCATATTTCTCAAGTACTGAATTTAAAGTGTTATCAAAATTGCCATGTATAAATTCTGTTTTTTGATTTAATTTTAATGATATTTCTTTCGCGATTTGTATTTTTTCCTCTACACCTTCAATACTAATAAAACTAGATTGAGGAGCTGCTTGAGCAATGTAGGCACTACTTATACCGACTGAAGTGCCAATTTCAAGGATATTGCTTGGGTCATAATATTTTATTAGATTGTAAATTAACTTTCCGTGTTTTTTATCAATAGAAGATCTTTTTACGATCTTCCCAAGTTTTAATTTTTTCGATTTATAATAATTTGTTCCAGCACCAATATCTTTAAACTCAATATATCTTTTTGATTTTAAATATTTATTATGAATATTAATTACTTCGATTAAATTTTTATGTTCAGTTTTATTGTTTAAAACTTTAGTAATAAAATTGTAAACGAATGGAGAATGTATACTATGTCCTTTTTTATGTTTCGCAAAAAGGAAATATCTTATGTATTTTAAAGAATATCTTAAATGTGAAATCATATTTATATTATTTCAAAAAAAGCTTATTATTGTGCGACAAATATAAATCTTTAAAAATATCATTCGAAGAATATTTGTAAGCATTGTGTTTTGTCTTTTGAAACACAAAAATTGGGAATTAACTATGTCAGATATTTTACAAACGGAAATAAAATTTTTAAGCGGAGTTGGACCCAAACGTGCCGAATTACTTAATTCTGAATTAAGGATATTTACTTTTGAAGATTTATTATATTATTTTCCATATAAATATATTGATAGGTCTAAGTTTTATAAAATCAACGACTTAAATACGAATTTGCCTTTTATACAATTAAAGGGTAAAATAATTAATTTTAACACGGTCGGTGAAGGTCATAAAAAAAGATTAATAGCGAATTTCTCAGATGGTACAGGTGTAATTGAAC
>JAQIBH010000149.1 GCA_027859205.1 Bacteroidales bacterium
ATCTTAGAACTTGATCGTGGCGAAGGAATTCCATGGAAAGGAAATTATTCATCTTGGTTAGAGCAAAAAACCACCAGGATGAAAATGGAGGAAAAAGGAGCATCAAAACGTCGTAAAACATTAGAGCGTGAGTTGGATTGGGTTCGTATGTCGCCAAAAGCACGTCAAGCAAAATCTAAAGCTCGATTGTCTGCTTACGACAAAATGCTGAACGAAGATGTAAACCAAAAAGAAGAACGATTAGAAATTTATATCCCCAATGGACCACGTTTAGGTGATAAGGTTATTGAAATGCAAGGAGTTTCAAAAGCATACGACGATAAAGTCTTATTTCAAGATTTAACTTTTAGCTTACCACCAGCAGGAATAGTAGGAGTGATTGGTCCGAATGGTGCAGGTAAAACAACCTTGTTTAGAATGATAATGGAACAAGAAAAAGCTGATAAGGGTGATATTGAAATTGGTGAAACTGTGAGAATCAGTTATGTCGATCAAACACATAAAGCAATTGATACTGAAAGAACAGTCTTTGAAGTTATTTCAGATGGATTGGAAAATCTGAAATTAGGATCAAAAACTGTAAATTCAAGAGCTTATGTTGGACGATTTAACTTTACAGGATCCGATCAGGAAAAAAAATGTGGTGTGCTTTCGGGTGGTGAACGAAATCGTTTGCATTTGGCACTAGCGTTAAAAGCTGAAGGTAATGTGTTGTTACTCGATGAGCCTACTAATGATATTGATGTAAATACACTTCGTGCTCTTGAAGAAGGTTTAGAGAGTTTTGCGGGATGTGCTGTTGTAATTAGTCACGACCGTTGGTTTTTAGACCGAATAGCAACACACATTTTGGCATATGAGGGCGATTCGCATGTTCATTTCTTTGAAGGATCATTTTCAGAATACGAAGAAAATCGCCGTAAACGATTAGGAACAGATTCTCCTAAACGTTTTAAGTATAAGAAGTTAACTAAATAGGATTTTTTTCTTGAACATATCTTTTCTTTGGGTATAAAGCTGAATGGGAATGGCTCCCTGTTGCATCCCGATAATTATCGGGACCGTTGACACTGAAACAAATATAACAATACTTGCCATTCCTTTATTAAAACCCGCATGCTTTATGACCCAATGATATAGCTGGTTTTTTATTAACTATTTTATTATCAATTTTTTAATTCAAGTATCTCTTAGAAAAATTGAGTATCTTTACAACTGGTTTATACCATTTTTGATTTCAATCAGTCGTTACTCAATTTTGCTGCTTCAATAATATAATCTTTCACTACAGCAATTTATTTCTCATTGAATTATTGATAGTCGGGCCGACCTAATTTGTTTTTAACAAAAATAACAAAGGAGAACTCATGAAAAAACTAACTTTAGGAGTTATCGGAACTTCAAGAAAAGAAGATGAAAAACGTGTGCCAATTCATCCAGATCATCTAGTACGTTTACCAGAAGATATTAGGAAACAATTAGTTTTTGAAAAGGGTTACGGTGCACCTTTTGGATTATCTGATGATTTTTTTGTTTCTCTAACTGGAGGAGTTGCTTCTCGTCATGAACTATTAGCTGAACTTGGTTCAGTAATTATTGCGAAACCCGTATTAGCAGATTTACAGGAAATACGTGAAGGAGGATTCATTTGGGGTTATCCGCATTGTGCTCAGCAAGGTGACATTACACAAACTGCAATAGAACGAAAATTAACACTGATTGCATTTGAGGATATGTTTGTTTGGTCTCCATATGGTCAAATAGGTAGACATACGTTTTATAAGAATAATGAAATGGCAGGCTATTGTGCAGTTATTCATGCCTTACAATTAAGGGGCATTGATGGTCATTATGGTAATCAACGTAAAGTAATTATTTTTAGTTTTGGAGCAGTTAGTCGTGGAGCTATTTATGCTCTAAAAGCCCATGGTTTCAGAGATATTACAATTTGTATACAAAGACCTGATTATGAGGTGCGTGAAGAAATCTTAGATGTTCATTATCTTCGTATTCGTGAAGGGAATAAAGGAGAGGCCAGAATGGTAACTATAGAACATGATGGCACTGTTCGTCCTTTATCCGACTTAATTAGTGAATCTGAAATCATTATAAATGGTACCTATCAGGATACAAATGATCCTATCAATTTTGTTACAGAAGATGAAAAAGATACTTTAAAACCAGGAAGCTTAATTATTGATGTTAGTTGCGACGAAGGTATGGGATTCTATTTTGCTAAACCTACAACTTTTAAAAACCCAATTCTGAAAATCAATAACATCGACTACTATGCAGTTGATCATACGCCAAGTTATTTATGGGAAAGTGCTTCTAGGTCAATATCTGCTGCACTAATTGTTTATTTACCAACAATTTTAGAAGGTCATAAAAGTTGGATGAAAAATCCTACAATTCAACAGGCTATTAATACCGATAATGGAGTCATTAAAAAAGAGTCTGTTTTAACTTTTCAGAATCGTTTGCCTAATTATCCTCATGATTTTATAAAAAGTTAACAGTCAGAACTTATCAATTGGGAGAACTTTACATGTTTAAATAATAACGGTTATAGAACGATGCAATAAAAATTGTCTAAACTCTACTTGAATGCTACTTTTCTTGTACAAACAAATTTTTAATGCAAGTAAAAGCCGAACCTGTATCTTTATCTTCTAAAAAAATGCTTATTTCGAATGAAGTAGAAAAAATTTCTTGTACACTAATTCCTATCCATGCCAATTTACTGAAAATGAGATAATATACTCCGGGAGTATTAGCGTACTCTTCTGCAAATTTTATAGTAATACAAGATAGATTATTTACTTTAATTAACGGAACCTCATCCTTAAATACTTTTTCTAACACGAAGTCGTACTTTGCGCTAATCACAATAGAAGTTTCAAATATTCCACGGGATACTGTGTAAAACATATTTTTCGCTCCCGAAAGTTTATTTAGTAATACCCGGTGTGCAAGAATAATAGTTTTAGAGTTTTCAAATGTATGGATGCACAAATTTAGTCGGACAGTTAAATCACCATTAATATTAGAAAGTTTATTCGATTGAATCATTACTTGCCCTTGAAGCAAAGGGATAAGCCTTTTTAAAGCCATTACGATGGAACCAATCTGAACATCTTTATGCAATTCAGAGTCAATGTTAGGCTTTAATTTTCTAGCCAAGGAGGAAAGATTCACTAAATCGTCAACAAGCATTTTAGTTAAAAATGGCTGCTGCATAATATTAGCTTCCACTAATGAAATAATTGTTTTCATATCTAAAATATTTACATAATGTTAAAAATATAACAATTTATTAAAATTTGTAGATAATTTAGGTTTTTTTGTTACATAAAATCAATAAATGTACATTCACTCAATTTTATTAACCTAAATTATTCATTAAATTATTTCATTATGACTAAATTTTTACAAAAATTAGCTTTCATATTAATTGTAAGCGGATTATTTGCTGGGACTGCATTTTCTCAGAAAAACATCAAAAGTCAAATTTTGGATGACAATGGGACTCCTAAATTTGTTCAGTTTGAAAATGCAGTGGACTTTGATGCAAAATCTAGTATCTTATTAAAGGATGTGTTAAATCTTGAACAAGAAGAAAGTTATGTTCTAAATCGTTCCGAAAAAGGTAAGCTTGGTCAATCTCATTACAGATACCAGCAGTATTACAAGGATATAAAAGTAGAACACGGTACTTTTATAGTTCACGCCAATGACTCTAAAGTCAGTTTATTAAATGGCGATCACAAAAAAATACCGAATAATTTCATTACTAAGCCAACTTTAACTGAAGCTCAAGCTTTATCTAAGGCGATAGCTTTTGTTGCAGCTGATGAATATATGTGGGAAAAAGCCGAAAATGAATTGTTTGCAATGCAAACTGAGGCATCTAAAACTTTTTATCCTAACGGAGAACTTGTAATTGTGGAAAACAATCTTTCTGAAATCAAATCAGTGAACTCTGAATTAAATTTAGCGTATAAATTTAATATTTATGCAGCGGAACCTGTAAGTAGAGCCTACATTTATGTAAATGCTATTACTGGCGAGGTTGTAATGAAAGACGATATTATTAAAACGGTTGCTGCAACAGGACCTGCAGACACGCGTTATAGCGGACCTAGAAATATTGATACTGATAGTTTCGATGGATCATACAGACTTCGCGACTACACCCGTGGAAATGGTATAATTATTTGGGATATGAACGAAGGCACCAGTTATACTGCTGCAGTTGATTTTACAGATAATGATAACTCTTGGACAGCTGCTGAATTTGATAATATTGAAAAAGATGATATAGCAATGGAAGCTTCCTGGGCTTTTTCAAATATTTATGATTATTGGATGGAAGTTCATGGAAGAAACAGTTTTGATAATGCTGGTGGATTAATGAATGCTTATGTTCATTATAGCGTAGCTTATGACAATGCATACTGGAATGGTTCAGTATTTACTTTTGGTGATGGTAGCGATGTTTATTTTGATGCATTAGCAAGTTTAGATGTATCTGCACATGAGCATGGTCATGGTGTTTGTTCTTACACTGCTAACTTAATATATTCTCGAGAGTCTGGTGCTTTAAACGAAGCTTTCTCAGACATTTGGGGAGCTTGTCTTGAGGCTTATGCTGCACCAGAAAAAATGGTATGGGTAATGGGCGAAGATATTGAAAGAAGAGATGGCCATATTGGATTACGTATTATGTCTGATCCTAAAGCTGAAGGATTACCAGATACTTA
>JAQIBH010000163.1 GCA_027859205.1 Bacteroidales bacterium
GTGTTGGTACAACTATCAAATATCCATCGGGGCACTAAATCTAAAATTTGTTTGATAAGTGGTTTATTGTTATTTTTGTTTCGCCTGAAGAGTCCCATATTTTATAAAGTTTTTTGTCATACTCAAAACTACAAGATTCTGAGGGCTTTTTAATTTCCCGACTTTCGGATGCTAGTGTTATTTGTTTACAAGAAAATAAACGCTTGTTGTTTTTCATATTCTTTCCTTTTCAATACCTTTATAAAAACTTATACTCTTTAAGATGATTATAAGCACTCTACTTTTGAAATTAAACGTTTCATTTTCCGGTGAATTATTGATTATTATTCTTTTGTTTATATATATCATTTATTTACACATGCAAATTGCAAAAAAGAACAGTATCCTAAAAACATTTTATGATAAAGTCGAAAAGCCCGGTAGCAAGTTAGAGAAAAGAGATATTATAAGTTTTTTAGAAAATTTAAAAGATCCCGATTATCCAGGAATAGTTACTAAGGATAAACTACTTGATAATAGAGTAAGCAACTTTCTATTTGAAAACGACAAGAAAATTAAACTTTTCTTACACTATACACCACAACAAGATGTTGCAAATAAAATCTTAAAAGAAGGTTTTAAGTTTGTTAATTCATTTTATAAAACTGCCGAGTATATTTATAATGATGATTTATATTTGGTTCATCGTCATCATGAACATAAACAATACGGGAAATACGTTATTGTAATTTGCATTTCCAAAGAAATATATGATTACTACTCTAATGTATTAAGTAAACTTAGAGCTAAGAATATCTCAGTTGAACAAATTTTAACCAAAACGCCATCGTATAAAGATGAAAACATGGACGATATTTACACTTTTCCGAAACAATTTATTAAAGGCTACTTCAATTATACAGATGGATCAATTACTCCAAATCCCGATTTCGATTTAAGTTACCATTCTGAAGTATTTAATGAAAATATTAAAAAATTAAAATTGACTTAGCAATAGCTCTTCATTTATTTCTTTGAAAGCTTATCCCCTAATGCAAAGCATTGATCTAAAAATTTTTGATTTTTTACAAAATCTTTTTCAGCAAGATTTTCATCTAATTTTAATTTTGGATATAAATCTTTCAGTTCTTGCTCAGTTTTTTGCAATTGCTTAATAACTGCCAATCGGGTTGCTTTAATTACGTGCAATCTGTTCTTTTCTCCTAATACTTTTTTCATATATTCAAAAAGATCGATTACAGGTTGAGCATCAGAATCATCTGAAGAACCCATAGAAAGTAATAAAACAAAATCTTTATTCCACTCATTAAAAGGAGTATGTATCAAACCTGTTTCGGTAATCTGCACATGTACAAATGAACGAAACCTATCTATAATATTTTTTAAAGGCGCAGATACATAATGGAAATATATTGGTGATGCAAAAACCAAAACATCCGCCTCATCTATCTTTTGACTTAAATCACTCCAGTCATCATCTCTAATAGAACATCGCTTAATTAAATTACAACGCAAACAACCATTACAGTACTTAATATCAATCTCCTTTGCAAACTCATGATGGATATCTTGTGTGTTATTTTTTGCTCCTTCAATAAAATGTTGTAACAAAACAGATGTATTTCCCTGTTTTCGTGTACTACCATCTAAAACCAATATTTTTTTCATTTTTATCTTAATTGTTATTTATGAATGAAGTATCCTTAAAGTAATCAGAAATGAATTGAACTTTATCATTATTAAAATGAAATAAAGTAATTCCGCTGTTTTCATATACTCCTCCATCTTTTTCTTCTCCTTTATTTGTCCAAACGACACAGGCTTTTTCATTTTCAACTATTACTTCCGATACTGTAAACCTAAGATTATTATATTTACGAAGAAGAATTTTAAAAAACAGAATTACACGCTTCACTCCTTTCACTTTATCCGCGCCCGGAAAATCAAAACTTAAATTAACATCAGCATTTTTTTCAAACACCGAAAAATCACTCGTATTCATTGCCTCGAATACACCTACAGCGATATTTTTATACAGATCATTATTATTCATACAAATCTAAATTTTACTTTCTAAATCATTTATTAAAACCAATCCGTTTGATTAATTTTGCTAAAAATAATAATTAATATTTAAAATGTATAAGCATTTATTTGGGCCAGTGCCTTCACGAAGATTAGGAATGTCCTTAGGAGTTGATTTAGTTCCACATAAAGTTTGCTCGCTTAATTGTATTTATTGTGAGTGCGGTGCAACAACAAATCTAACAACAGAAAGAAAAGAATATGTTTCATTTGAAGAAATCGTAAGTGAACTCAAAGATTTCTTTGAAAATAATGATAATCCGGATTATATAACCTTCTCTGGAGCCGGCGAACCAACTTTAAATATACATATTGG
Organism: Bacteroidales bacterium; assembly: GCA_027859205.1. Lineage (GTDB taxonomy): Bacteria > Bacteroidota > Bacteroidia > Bacteroidales > UBA12077 > UBA12077. The sequence goes on from JAQIBH010000163.1 coordinate 2,402, forward strand.
CAAAGTTATAAACTACATTAAAACTAATTATTCCAAAGTGCCTATTGCTGTGCTAACAAATGGTAGTTTATTAAGTAAGCCAGATGTAAGACTAGAGTTATTGCAGGCCGATCTTATTCTACCATCGCTTGATGCTGCAACAGAAAATGCTTTCAAAAAAATCGATCGACCTTCCAAGAATTTAAATATAGCTAATTACATTCAAGGATTAATCGATTTTAGAAATGAATTCAAAGGAACAATCTGGCTGGAAATAATGATTTTACCCGGTTTTAATGATGATTTAGAAAATCTTAATCTTTTAAAAAAGGCCATTAAAAAAATTAATCCGGAAAAAGTTCAGTTAAATACACTTGACCGCCCTGGAGTAATTGATGGTATTAGAGCTGCCAGTAGACTTGAGTTACAAGACATCATTGATCTTTGGAAATTAAATAATGTTGAAATTATAGCATCATCGGCAATCAGAAAAGACAACAAATCGTTTCGAAAAGATACTGAAAATGCAATTATGGAAACAATTTCGCGAAGACCATGTACTTTGGAAGATTTAGAAAAAATATTGGGACTTCATATAAATGAAATAAATAAATACCTTGACACTCTTGATTCTGATAATAAAATTGATACTTACAGACAGGAAAGAGGTGTGTTTTATCAATTAAAACAATAAAATCATACAGACTTTCAATATCTGAAAAATGGATAAAACAGTTTATACATTATCTGCAAGAGGAAAAAAACTTAAGCAGCCAGTAAAAAATTATTTGGATACATATTTCCCAAATATTCCTTTAAAAAAGATTAATAGCATCTTTGGCTTTATCGAACAAAATACTTTATACAGCGGTCGACCTTTTTTAAAAAGACAAATTTCGGATTCAGATTATGTTTTTTTACAAGAAAATAATATTGGATTAAGAATTCCATTTACAAACCATTACGTTTCAAAAGAAGAATATCTAAAATATACACCCTTACTTAAAAAATATCATAAAAAAGGAAACTCATTAATAATTACAAATGATGATTTCGTCGGCGGGGTAAAAAAAGATTTCCCTTTATATAAAATTGAAGCTAGTATTTTAAAGGAAATAGATTCTATTGGAAAAATCAATAAAACTTTTGAATTATACGATACTATTGTACTTCCGATGAAT
>JAQIBH010000125.1 GCA_027859205.1 Bacteroidales bacterium
GCCAAAAATTCATGAAGTTCAGCTTTCGTTAGTTCCTTTCTTTTGCCTTTCATTCCGCCAGTTTCCATGATTATTGTTTTGGAAAGGTTCATAGGGAATTTTTCGGCCAAATCTATTAATGCATACGATACTCCAATTAATATAGTTTTTGTATTAGTGTGACTTAAAGTTTTTAATTTTATGGCAAGCTCCTCGATATTGTCTAAGTAGAATCCACTATCCGAATGCCCCGATTCAGAAATCAATTTATTAACCATATAAACCAATGAAGAACTTTCATTATCGAGGTAAGTTGGAAGCAAAGCTAAAATACATAAATCGTCTATTTTTCCATATTCATTTTCAAAACCTGTAAGAAAACTTCTTTCGTAAATTGAAATATCTGTAATAAAATGGCTACTTCTTTTCATGCCAGTTGTTCCGCTGCTATAAAATGTATTTACAATTTTATTAGAGCCCGTAATTACATTATGAGTTTTAAAGAACTCTATCGGGAGAAAAGGTATTTCCTTAATTGTTTTTATTGATGAAATTTCTGTACCTAAATGAAAAAGATACTTTTTATATACAGGATTATTTTCAGCTTGATATTTAAATATTTTAATTGCTTGATCATTAAAACGATCAGAGTTTTTGACATTAAAAATTTCATCGATTGAAAAGTCGTGCATACCAGATAAATTAAACTCGAAATGTAAAGAAATTTTGAACTAAATAAAACTAAACAAACAGCTTATAATTTAGATCAAGTGATTGGCAAAATAAATAAATTTTTTTGTTTGCAATGATTTTGCACCTTGCTTATATTAGTCAACAAACTTTCAATATCAGCATTTAAAAAGAGCAATTCCTAGCTGGTTCTTGATTTTGAATCCATATTCTTGTTATTGAAAACTAGATATACTATATTGGACGGCGTAAATTATTCAAACACGTTTAGGATGATTTACAAATTAACACCAAAGCACATGGATTTATTGTCATCCATAAATGAGCCACCAGAATACTCTTTGATTGAGAAACAAAAGAAGGAACTCAATGATAGTATTCGTTATGCAAGCTATATTCAAAAAGCCTTACTTCCTTCTCAAAAGGAAATAGACAGGTATTTTACACAAAACTTTGTGTTGAATTTACCCAAGGATGTAGTAAGTGGTGATTTTTATTGGTTTTACCGATTAAAAAATAAAATTATTTTTTCTGTAGCAGATTGCACCGGACATGGAGTTCCTGGAGCTTTTATGAGTGTATTGGGAATTTCGGTACTTAATCAAATTGTGCTTAGTTATAAAGATATTTCAGCCGGAGGCATCTTGGATCTTTTGCGTGAACATGTGATGAAATCTCTTCATCAAACGGGTGCTGCAGGAGAACAAAAAGATGGAATGGACATTACTCTTGGGATAATCGATTTTGCAACAAATCAGCTGCAATTTGCAGGAGCATATAATCCATTGTATATTGTTAGAAATGGTAGCCTGATTAAATATGATGGCGACAAAATGCCTATTGGGATTGACCCTGTTGAAGAAAAACCATTTCAAAACCATAATATTTTGATTGAGAGCGATGACATGCTTTATATGTTTTCCGATGGCTTCGCCGATCAATTTGGAGGCGAATACGGGAAAAAATTTAAGTATCGGCCGTTCAGAGAATTATTAATTAAAGCTAGCGTATTACCAATAAAAGATCAACAGGAATTAATAAATCAAACATTTAATGAGTGGAAAGCAAACGAAAGTCAGGTGGATGACGTGCTAATTTTAGGTATACGTCATGTAAGTCATTAAACGTTAGAATTGTTAAGCTATTAAAATATTAAAACTGATATTATGAAACTATCTGCTTTTCGAATTAGAAATTTCAGGTCAATGGTTGACTCTAAAGTTAACTATCTTTCTAACGACAATATTACAGCTTTGATAGGACAGAATGAGTCGGGAAAAACAACCATACTTGAAGCTTTGCACAGTTTTTCTAATGGAACTATTAGCGAAGATATGCTTCGAAGCGATAGCGCCTTTCCTGTGATTTCGTGTTATTTTGAATTCAACGAGACGTATCTTAAAGATTATCTTGATCTTGATAAAATTCCTTTGGGTTTGAAGAGGAAATTGCAAAAGAAAAAGGGTATATGGCTAGAAAGAAGTTGGAAAAATCTCACTAATACTATTTTTAGATGTAGTGATAATGAGCTGGTGGAATTTTATAAGGGTTTAAATGAGTCTGATCAAACTCGCATTGAAACCATCCACAAATATATTCAGCAAATAAATGAGGAAACAAATGAATTAAGAGCCGAAATTCAAATAATTGAAAGAGATAAAATCGATTTACTAAAGGAAACAGACGATTTAACAAAAAGGCTTAACAAAGCAAAAAGAATCCTGGATAAAGCAAAAAAGCCCGATCAGATTAAGTTATATCAACATGAACATGAAGCGTTATATAAAACTTATACTCAAAAGAAAATAGATCTGGATGAAATACTAAAAATATTTAACGATAAGCAAGAAAAATTGGAGGCGTATGGAGAAAAAGATCCGCTAGCCGTGCGTTTATTGAAAATAAAACGAATTTATAATAAAGAACAGGAAAGCTTTGATAAATGCAATGAAGAATTACAATATTTTGAGGGTTTGTTTAATAAGACCAGCAATTCAAAAGAGTTAGAATTACTTGAAAATAATATTCTACATCTGAAAAGTGAACAGGGAAAATTAGAGCGTATTTTTAGGGAAGTTAGCTCTGAACTGGATTTTATTGAACGCGTTGCAGAAAAAGTATTGGCAGAAAAAAATACTCGTGTTGCTGAAAGTGAAGTAAAAATTGAACTTTCAAAACAAAGAGAAATTTATACTCTGGAACAAATTGGAGATGAGTTAAGTACGCATCTCCCGGTGTTCGAATTTTTTGAGGATTTTGCCAGCCTGCTCCCCAATAGAATTGATTTGTCTGATTTGTTTGATGAAAATACATTTATTGAAGGCTATAAAGCTGTAAATAATTTTCTGGCCATTTCGGGTTTAAGCTCTAGCTTTTTTAAACAAGAAAATGACCGAATTCTTAAGCAAAGAATAGAAAATTTAAATGGCGAAATTACCATTGATTTCCATGAGTTTTGGAGTCAGAAAATTAGTGCACAGAATAAAATTCATCTGAATTTTGAATTGGAGCATTACGATAACAGTATCCCCGAAAAAAGTGGAAATCCTTACCTTGAATTTTGGATAAAGGATAATTATGAACGACTTTATCCAAAACAAAGAAGTAGAGGCGTTCGCTGGTTTCTATCTTTTTATCTAGAACTTAAAGCAACGGCAATGAGTAAGCAAAAAAAAGTCTTACTTATTGATGAACCCGGACTTAGTCTGCATGCTAAAGCTCAGCAAGATGTGCTTAAGGTTTTTGAAAATCTCAAAAATGATTTACAAATTATTTATTGCACTCACTCACCACAGTTGATTGATATGGAGAAAATGTATCGTGTATTGGCCGTTCAGCGCAAAGAAGGTAAAGGGATGAATAGTCAATCAGTTATTCTTGACTCAAAATCTTTAAAATCAGCAAATAGTGAAACCATGATGCCCTTATTTTCTGTTTTTAGTGGGCATATTGTTAAGGAAAAAAAACTCATTAAAGACCGAAACCTAATCGTCGACGACATAAGTACTTTTTATTACTTGTCGGCATTTTCAAAACTTATTGGGAAAAACGAAGAGATATATTTTATCCCGTCAAATGGAGTAAATGGCATTACCGTTATGACTAATTTATTTACAGGCTGGAAAACCGATTTTTCTGTTTTATTGCCCGGAAACGTTCAGGGACAGAAAGTTTTCGAAGAACTTAAAAACAGTATATTTATTCATAGTAAAGATCATATCGACAATAAATTAATTCTTATGGAAGAGGAAAATATTGTAGATCTGTTTTCAAAGCTCGATTTTAAAAAACATATACTGAATAAGCGAATAGGTATTCCCGAAACAAATAGCGAATATATAGAAATCAATAATTTATCCGGGATTTATCTGGCTTCTCAGTTTGCAACTATGGTTGATAATGGAGAGATTCAAAAAAGTCATTTCGATGAACAAACTACAAATGCGATTACTAACTTACTCAGTAAAATTGAAAATTCTGTAAGCTTTAAAAATTTCGAAGAGCAACTTAATTAATTTGAGTTGAACTTTTAATAAAATATCACCGACAGAAAAATTGTGCATTTGAGATTGTTTCTGAGCGAAATTTAAGGGAATCAGGATATACTATAAATGGAATTATTGTAAAATAAAACTGCCACAAAACTAATTGTGACAGTTGGGGATATATGGTGTATTTGGAGAACTTATAAGATAAAGAAGCAGTGTTTATTCATCCATTCTTTTTCAATAAAATTTGATTGAATACCCGAACAATTCGATTTAAAAATTTTCCAGAAATCATTGTTTAGCATCCAACTTTCTATTTCGTATTCCTGTTCTATTTTAATAGCATAAAAATTAACGTTAAACATCCATTCTTCAAGTTTCTGATATTCTTGGAATGATTCGGGAATTTCTAATGACGCAAGTTTAGTTTCTGGATTATAATTGTTTGCATTTAATCCCAAAACAAAACATGAAAATATTAATGATAAGCTTATTGATATTCCAATTTTTTTAATAAGAGATTTCATAACAAATGACTTTCTTTTTAGCTAAGCTTTTGGTTATGTTTTCACAAGTATTATGCCAAAACACATAAGATGCAAATAAAGAGAACGATAGCACTGTCGAGAATAATTTTAAGAATATATTTATTGAACGTTTGCGGAGCATTGGTGTACGAATATGAACAAAAAAAGGGGCAGTGAAAATTTCACTGCCCCCTCGTATTTATAATAGTTTGATTTTATATTTTCCACTCAAAGCCGTCTTTGGTATCCTTAATTACAACCCCTTTGCTGGTTAATTCATCTCTAATTTTATCTGATGTTGCAAAATCTTTATTCTTTTTAGCATCCAATCTAAGGTTTAAAATCAGATCAATTAGATCTCCGGTTAATCCAGATTCATTTGATTCACCTTTATCATCTGCTTTTAATCCTAATATATCAAAAACAAAAGTATTGAATAATGATTTTAGATTTTCCAGATCTGTCTTATTTATCGAAGCTTTACCATTATTAATTAAATTAATTATACGAACAGCCTCAAATAAATGAGCAATTAATATCGGACTATTAAGATCATCATTCATCGCTTTGTAGCAATTTCTTTTTATTTCCTCAATATTTATCGACGACTCCGGATTTGCTTTAAATTTTTGTAATGTTTCCCCAGCTTGCATTAATTTTTGAAAACCTTTTTCAGCTCCTTGTAATGCTTCATTCGAAAAATCTAAGGTGCTTCGGTAATGCGATTGTGCCATAAAAAAACGCACAACCATTGGAGAATATCCTCTTTCTAATAAAGGATGATTTCCTGTAAAAAGTTCATGTGGCAAAAATCCATTGCCCGCACTTTTCGACATTCTTACACCATTCACAGTTAACATATTTGTGTGCATCCAATATTTAACCGGCGATGTATTATTGCAAGCCTGTGATTGTGCTATTTCATTGGTATGGTGAGTCGCTTGTAAATCCATTCCTCCGCCATGAATGTCGAATGTTTCTCCTAAATATTTAGAGCTCATTGC
>JAQIBH010000064.1 GCA_027859205.1 Bacteroidales bacterium
GGAGAAAATCCAACTTTAAATTGTTCAATATATTTTAATCCGGATTCTTTTTCTAATGCAGGAACACATTCCTCTTCAGTTGCCCCTGGATATACGGTTGATTCATAAACAACGTAATCTCCTTTTTTTAGTACTTTACCAACAGTTTCAGATGCTTTAAGCACAGGTAATAAATCAGGTAAATTATGATCGTCAATTGGTGTAGGAACAGCAATGATATAAAAACTAGCTTCTCTTAATACCTCAATATTTGATGTAAATTTTATATCACATCCTTCAAAATCTTCTGATGATAATTCACGACTAGGGTCGATTTTATTCCTCATCATTTCAACCCTGACTTCCTTTATATCAAATCCAATTACCGAAATCTTTTTTGCAAATTCCAGCGCAATTGGTAATCCAACATAACCGAGTCCAATTACGGCTAGTTTAGCCTCTTTATTTACTAATTTATTATACATTTTTTTGCGATTTACGGTTTTTGGATTACGGTATATGGTCAATAATAACAATACCTTACACCATTTACCTTATTACCTTACACCATTTACCATATTACCTTACACCATTTACCTTATTCCTTATTTTTCTAATACCTTTTATTATTATTTATTGTATCTTTTTTCTCAAACCTAATCCATAAACCTTATACCACATACCTTATACCTAACATCACATATCCAACACCATAAACCTTACACCTGTTTTTTCCTGCACATTGGATGATAATCTCCTTTTAATCCTATAGGATTTGCATTACGTATTTGATAAACGGTTTCAATAGATTTTTTAGTTTCTTCTAATCCAAATCCATTTCCTTTTAAAATTTCTTGATATGATAAATTATGAAGATCAGTAAAGCCTCCGCTAAACTCAATTTCATCACCGTTAACAGTTATCGACCTAAAAGTCCTTTGTCCATTATTTTTTATTTCGGCCGGGATATCATTATTATCAACACTTAAAAACCAGCGCACATTTGCTTTTTTTAGCTTCAAATACCCAGCAGCTTTTGACTGATTAGAAATATGAACAATATTCTCCTCTACATCACCAAAAATCCAGGTTAGCATATCATAAAAATGTACTCCAATATTCGTAGCAACACCCCCCGATTTCTGAGAATCTCCCTTCCAAGATATAAAATACCAATGACCTCGTGAAGTTATATAAGATAAATCAACATCGTATATTTTATCTTCTGGTCCGTTATCAATTTTATTTTTCAATTCAATTATAGATGGGTGTAATCTTAATTGAAGTATATTATTGACTTTCCTTCCTGTCTCTTTTTCAATCTCTTGTAAGGCATCGATATTCCATGGATTTAGAACAACTGGTTTTTCACAAATTGCATCTGCTCCATGTCTTAATGCAAAACGAATGTGTGAATCGTGTAAGTAATTTGGAGTACAGATACTAACGTAGTCCAATTTAGTTCCTTCTCTTTTTAACTTATCAATATGCCTGTCAAAACGTTCAAATTCTGTAAAAAAATCCGAATTGGGATAATAGCTATCTATTTTACCAACACAATCAAATTTATCTAAGGATGCAAGCAAACAATTATTCGTTTCTTTGATTGCACGTAAGTGTCTTTCGGCGATATAACCAGCGACTCCTATTAATGCAAAATTCTTAATTTTATCAGACATATGTATTTTTCAAAATTTTGTACAAAAGTATTAATTCTCTTACTAAATAATAATTAAAACAAACAATTTATTACATTTAATTTCTATTTTGATGCTTTAAAAATAACTCTAAAAAATCAATCTTATTTTCCCCAATCCCTGAAGGGAGGCGGTTGATTTTTCTGTTTTTCACCCTTTAGGGATGGGGCAAAAAAAACTGAAAAATATGAACTTGTCAAAATAGAATTAATCCTTTTTATAAAATGATTTATACCATTTTATAAACTGCTCAACACCAAAATTAATTTCAGTTGAGGGCTTATATTCTAAATCTTCTATTAAATCAGTTACGTCTGCCCATGTTCTCTCAACATCACCTGGTTGAATTGGCATTAAATTTCGATCAGCTTTTTTATTCAAAGCTCTTTCTATGGCTTCAATAAAATCAGTAAGTTTAACTGGCGTACTGTTCCCAATATTATAAATTTTATATGGTGCTTTTGAAACTGAAGGATTGTCAATTATTTCCTCCTTGCCTGCCGGCAGGCAGGTTTTATTTGGTTTATTCTCTAAAACCTTAATAATTCCTTCAACAATATCATCTATATAAGTGAAATCACGTTGCATATTACCATGATTATATACATCTATTTTCTTTCCCTCCAATATTGCTTTTGTAAATAGAAATAATGCCATATCAGGTCGTCCCCAAGGACCATAAACTGTAAAAAAGCGCAAACCTGTTGTTGGCAAATCAAATAAATAACTATAGGTGTGAGCCATTAACTCATTTGATTTTTTACTTGCAGCATACAAACTTATTGGGTGATCAACATTGTCACTCGTAGAAAAGGGCATTTTTGTGTTTAATCCATATACACTTGAACTACTAGCATAAACTAAATGTTTTATTGAATTATGCCTACATGCTTCCAATATATTTGTATATCCTATAATATTACTATTAATATACGCATGCGGATTTTCCAAACTATATCTTACACCAGCTTGTGCAGCTAAATTCACAACAAATTCAAATTTTTCACTTTTAAATAAATCATTTATATTATCTTGATCTTCAAGTTTTAGTTTTATAAACTTATAATTGTCATACTTAACTGATTTCAAGATTTTATTATATACAATCTTATCTTTTTCAATACCTGCTTCTTTAAGCCTTCCGTATTTTAGGTTAACATCATAATAATCATTAATAATGTCTAAACCTACTACATCGTACCCTCTCGATATTAACGAATTCGATAAATGAAATCCAATAAATCCTGCTGTACCAGTTATTAAAACTTTTGACATTATTTGTTATTTTACTTTATTAATGAATATCCGTATGATTACCTATAAATCACTAAAATAAATTGAAAATCAATTTGTTTGCCCCAAACCCTAAAGGGAGCAAATTGATTTTCTTCACACCCTTTAGGGTCGGGGCAAATGAAGAAAATCATTTGCTATTTTAGGTAATCATACGGATATTCATTTTATTTTTTTTACTCTATCATTATCCAGCACATACTTCTCTTTACTCTCAGAACAAATAGCATAACCGTCTTTATTAAAATTCAATCTTTGACCAAACTCACTCATCCATCCAATTTGTTTTCCGGGATTTCCTACTACCAAAGCATAAGGTTTTACTTTTTTTGTAACAACAGATCCAGCACCAATAAAGGCATATTCGCCAATTTCGTGACCACAAACAATTGTTGCATTTGCACCAATTGAAGCTCCTTTTTTTACGATAGTTGTTTCGTACAGATTTTTGCGAATAACAGCAGATCTTGGATTCGAAACGTTGGTAAACACCATTGAAGGTCCTAGAAAAACATCATCCTCACATATTACACCAGTATATATAGACACATTGTTTTGGACTTTCACATTATTACCAAGAATTACTTCAGGAGATATTACAACATTTTGTCCAATATTGCAGTTTTTACCAATTTTACAATTAGGCATTATATGTGAAAAATGCCATATTTTAGTTCCTTCTCCAATAACACTATTTTCATCAATAATAGCTGATTCGTGCGCGAAGTGGTGAGTGGTGATTGGTGAATTGTGATTGGATTCATAATTGACAGTGTCATCTTTTACCATATCAATGCTTTTTTTATTATTTAGATAGTTCAGCAATCCATTAATTAGTTTACCTACTACAATTATTTTGTCATCAAGTAATTTACTCTTTAAACTATATAATTCATTAATGATCGTGATTTGAGTATCTATCTCTGCTAAAGAACCTCTTGCTATATTTAAAAAATATATGAACTCCTTGTCTGACTTTCTTGCTGAGCCTTCCGCAATATTTGAAGGAACTGATACAGCAGCACGTCTTATTTGAGATACTAATCCATAAATTTCCTCTTTCGGTAATTTTTTAGTTAATTCATATACTAATTTTACTAATTCAATAGATTCTTTCCAAACATCTAATTTCTTATGATTCATATTCTTAATTATCTAGTAATTCCAAATCACTATTCACTATTCACAAATCACTGATTTAAAAACTCAATGATCGAAGATACAACAAACTCCTGTTCCTCCCCAGTTATTTCAGTATGAATTGGTAATGACAAAACAGAATTTGCTAATTTTTCAGTTACAGGAAAAAGATCCTCAGTATAACTTTCTTTAATATAAGCCTTTTGTTTATACAATGGAATTGGATAATAAATCATTGTTGGTATTCCCTTTTCCTTTAGAAAATCTTGCATTGCATTTCTGTTAATAAATTTATCTAAAATTAGAGTATACTGATGATAAACATGTGTAGACTTTTTTGAAATTTTTGGAGTTTTTATTCCTTTTACACTTTTTAATAATTCATCATATAGTTTTGCGGCTAACTGTCTCGCTGCGGAATAATCATCCAAATATTTTAATTTAACATCTAAAATTGCAGCTTGTATTGTATCAAGTCTTGAATTACACCCAACAATTTCGTGATTATATTTAATACTTTGGCCATGATTTGCAATCATCTTACATTTTTTTGCTAATTCATTATTTTTCACAAAAAGAGCACCGCCATCACCATAACAACCTAAATTCTTAGATGGAAAAAAAGAAGTTGTACCGATATCACCAATGGTTCCTGCAATAGCTTTTTTACCATCAGAAAAAGTATAAACGGCACCTATCGCTTGAGCCGCATCTTCAATTACAAAAAGATTGTATTTAGAAGCAATTTGCATTATAACTTCCATATCAGCACATTGCCCGTATAAATGAACTGGAACAATTGCTTTAGTGTTAGGATTAATTTTTTCTTCAATTAAAGATATATTAATATTAAAATCCTCTGAATTAACATCTACAAAAACAGGCTTTAATTTCAATAAAGCAATTACTTCGGCAGTTGCAACATAAGTATGAACAGGCAAAATTACTTCATCTCCCGGATTTAATCCTAATACCATTAATGCTATCTGCAATGCGTCGGTACCATTTGCGCAAGGAACAACATTTACCCCTCCTAAATAATTTGATAGATTCTTTGAAAACTCTTGAACTTTTGGTCCGTTTATAAATGCAGTAGAATCAATTACTTCCTGGATTCCTGCATCTATTTCAGTTTTAATTTTATCATACTGACCTTTAAGGTCAACCATCTTTATATTCATTTCTTTTTTTACTAAATTATTAAATATAATACACAATAAAAAAACCCTAATAAAAATTAGGGTCCTTTATTTATCTAACAACAAAGTCTATTTAGCATAGTTTATTGCTCTTGTTTCACGAATTACTGTAATTTTAATTTGACCAGGATAAGTCATTTCATTTTGTATTTTTTGAGAAATGTCAAATGATAATTTCTCAGCAACCTCGTCACTTACTTTCTCGCTTCCAACAATTACACGTAATTCTCTACCTGCTTGAATGGCATAAGTTTTCATTACTCCTGGATGTGCAAGTGCAAGCTCTTCTAAATCTTTTAATCTTTTAATATAAGATTCCACAACTTCTCGTCGTGCTCCAGGTCGTGCTCCTGAAATGGCATCACAAACTTGAATAATAGGGGAAAGTAAAGATGTCATTTCCACCTCATCATGGTGAGCCCCAATAGCATTACAAATTTCAGGTTTTTCTTTTAATCTCTCAGCTATTTTCATTCCAAGAATTGCATGTGGTAATTCCGGCTCATCATCTGATACTTTTCCAATATCATGCAGAAGTCCAGCTCGTTTAGCTAATTTAGGATTTAAACCTAATTCTGCAGCCATAATTGCTGAAAGGTTTGCTACTTCACGTGAGTGTTGTAATAAATTCTGACCATAAGAAGATCTATATTTCATTTTACCAATCAATCTGATAAGCTCAGGATGTAAGCCATGAACACCAAGATCAATCGCTGTTCTTTTACCTATTTCGATAATTTCTTCTTCTATTTGTTTCTGAGTTTTCTGAACAACTTCCTCTATTCTTGCAGGATGTATTCTGCCATCAGTTACGAGTTGATGTAAAGCTAATCGAGCAATTTCTCGACGAACAGGATCAAATGCCGAAAGAACAATTGCTTCAGGTGTATCATCAACTATAATCTCAACACCTGTTGCAGCTTCTAAGGCTCTTATATTTCTACCTTCCCGTCCAATAATTCGTCCTTTAATCTCATCATTTTCGATATTAAATACGGTAACTGAATTTTCAACTGCTGATTCTGTCGCAACACGCTGAACAGTTTGAACAACTATTCGTTTTGCTTCTTTGTTAGCCGTCATTCGAGCCTCATCCATTATTTCATTAATCTCGGACATTGCTTCTGTTTTAGCCTCAGCTTTTAACGATTCTATTAATTGCTCTTTAGCTTGTTCAGCAGACAAACCAGAAATAGCCTCAAGTTGTTCTACTTGCTGCTTATGCATTTTACCTAACTCTTCTCCTCGTTTCTCCACCAATTCAATTTGCACCTGTAGATTATCCCGAATTACGTCTATCTCTCTACTTTTTCTTTCATTTTCTTCAAATTTCTGAGAAAAAGAAATCTCTTTTTGCCTAAATTTATTTTCGTCTCCAACTAATTTAAATGAACGTTCATTTATATCTTTTTCATGCTCACTTTTTAATTGAAGGAATTTTTCTTTCGCTTGAAGTATTTTATCTTTTCTAATAACCTCTGCTTCTGCCTCTGCTTCTCTAATTAATTTTTTGCTTTTAGTTTGTAAAGCTTTATCCCAAATAAAATAGGATATTAATCCTCCAAATACAAAAGCTCCTGAAGCCACTAATGTTCCCATCACAGCTACAGGTATTGCCCCTAATATTGTTAAAATAATCATGTCTTTCTTTTTAAATTTATATAATAAAAAACCCGCATTATTATCTTCAATTCTCTAAAAACCCCGGTTAAACATGGGTTGGAGCTGCTACTCAATTTCGGCCATCCCCTGTTCCCGAAGGAGTCCGACGAATCGGATTGGGGCTCGCCCTTGATCAAATAAGCTTTACTCCAATTAGTAAAGTGTTGAGTTTCACAGACATTAAAGAAATAATACGGGCAAAATCTTAATTTATATTTTAAAGAACGTTTGTATTCTCTTTTAAAAATTCACTTAACTCATTATCCAAGTCTTTTAATTCGTCCAGAACAGGTGATACTTCTGAAATTGAGTCACCCTCAAGTACTTTAATTACATATTGCAAAGCAGCCATTGCCAAAAAATCCTGTATATCCTTATCAGTGTACTTTTGTTTATATTGTAACACCTTTTCATTTATCATTTTCGCGGCTTTGCGAATCTTCTCTTCATCTATTCTGTCAATTTTAAGTGGATAATATCTATCTGCAACATTAACCCTTATTGATAATTTATCTTCCATTATCTATTCAGATTCTATCTGTTTAAAAGAGCAATACATTTATCGATTTCCCGCACAATTCCGTTAATCTTAATTTTAGCATCGTGGCTATCACCAGTTGATGCTAAAAGACTCTTTGCTAATTTAAGCTTATTATATTTATTTTGCAAAAAATCTAATTCAGCCTCTTTATTTTTTATTATTGTTTTATTTTCTTCTTTTTGACTTTTTAATTGGGCATTCTCTGCTTTCAAATCATTGTACAAAGATAATAACTTTTTAATCTTATCTTTTAAAGTAATAACTATATCTTTTTGTTCTACTTCCATGATTTTAAAAATACTATCCAATACAAAATTAATACAGCTTAATCTATTTAAAAAATATTAGTTACATATTTTTATAAAAAACCAAATTAAATTTTAGTTTTGCTATGTAAACTTTACCAATAAACAATCTGTTAAATTTAAATAAAATAATGCAATATAAAAAGCTAAGTTTATTATTTTACTTACTCCTATTAACATCTGTAACTCATAGCCAAATTAATTATACTGAAATTAACTTTCGTTCACCCGTAGATATTCCAATATATTTAGCAGGTAACTTTGGTGAAATACGATCAACTCATTTTCATGCAGGTATAGATATCAAAACTCAAGGTGTTATTGGGAAAAAAATTTATGCCGTTGAAGATGGTTACATTTCAAGACTAAAAATATCTGTAAACAGCTATGGCAAAACTATATATATAAATCATCCGAATGGTTATACCACAGTTTATGGACACTTAAACAGATTCAATCCCAAGTTAGATAAATTAGTAAAGGAAATTCAATATCAAAACAATGAGTTTGAAATGAATTATTTTCCTAAACATGGAGAATTATTAGTAAAAAAAGGCGATAAAATTGGATATTCGGGAAATTCAGGGAGTTCGCAGGGTCCTCATTTACATTTCGAAGTAAGAGAAACTGTGGATCAAATACCTGTAAATCCATTATTCTTTAACTTTAAAATTGCGGATAATATAGCACCTGTTTTATATAATTTAATTATTTATCCTTTAGATAAAAATAGTGAAATTAATGGAAACAATACATCGCTGCATTTAAAACTAAAACAAACTGAAAACGAGTTTTCCTTTTATGACACGAGTCTAATTTCTTTAAGTGGGAAAATTGGTTTTGGTTTAGAGATGAATGATTTCCTAAACAATTCGCGAAATAAATGTGGTATTTATACACTTTCTATATCTGTTGATAGTATATTGATATACAAACACTTAATAGACAAATTTTCGTTTAACGAAAGTGGGTATGTGAAAAGTCACATTGATTATGCAGAAAAAGTAAAATCTAAAAAAACAATTCAAAAAGCATTTATATCTCCTAACAATAAGATGAGTATATATAAATTTAACGTGAATAATGGCGTCTACAACTTTAACAAAGACTCTTTACATAATATTCAGATTGTAGCTTCAGATGTTTCAGGTAATATTTCTGAACTTTCATTTAATGTAAAAGGAATACTTTCTAATTGTACAAACCAAATAGTTAGTGACTCAATAGATAGACTCGTTATGAATTGGGAAACGGAAAATATATTTAAAGAAGATGAAATCGAACTACATTTTCCTAAACAGTCGTTTTTCGATACTCTTCATTTTAAATATTCAAAATCTAAATCAAGCTTTAATGCATATTCGAATGTACATCATATTCATAATATTTATACAGCTTTGAATAAAAGTTACTCAATCTCAATTAAGACGCTTGACCTCCCAACAGAAATATCAAATAAAGCTTTTATTGCTGAACTACTTGAAGATGAAATAAACTCTATTGGAGGTGAAGTTATTAATGGGTATATTGTTTCTGAAGTAAGCACCTTTGGCGATTTTGTAGTATCAATTGATACTATTTCACCAGAAATTGAACTTATATCAGACTTAAAGAATCTTAAAAATAATAAAATTGATTTTTTAATTACGGATGATTTGACAGGAATAAAATCATTTAACGGTTATATTGATAATAGCTGGGCTTTATTTGAATATGATCAGAAGAACGATTTATTATTTTATGATATGGATGAAGAAAAAATTGAGAGAGGTAGTGAACATGAACTCGAGTTATTTGTAATTGATAACAATGATAATGTAACAACTTATTATACAAATTTTCACTGGTAAAATAAAAACTATGAAAAAACGAACAAATTTAATTGCATTAGTAATCCTATTTAGTTTAAGTCAATTTAATTGTACATCACAAATTCAGACACAACTTACAAAAGATGAGCTTCGCGACCACCTACAATTCTTAGCGAGCGACTCACTTAAAGGGAGATATCCTGGGACATCAGAAGACGTTCTTGCGGCTAAATATATTGCAAATGATTTAAAGAATAATGGACTGGAACTTCTTTTTAATGAAGGGTTGCAATCATTTGAAATAACAACAAATTTAGAAACAGGAGAAAACAATTCCTTAACAATAAATGATGTTAAGTTTCTTATTAATAAAGACTTTACCCCTATCGTATTTAACTCAAATAATAAGTTGAAAGCTGAGGTAGTTTTTGTTGGTTACGGTTTTATAATAGAACAAGGCGATGAATCGTGGAACGATTATGCTTCTGTTGATGTAAAAGATAAGTGGGTTCTTATATTAAGAGGTGAACCAGAAAAAGCCAAAGAATCATTCCCATTTTCAATGTTTAGCGGTTTAAGATCAAAAGCAATAACAGCAAAAGATCAAGGTGCTGCTGGAATAATATTTGTTTCGGGAAAACAATTTGATGAAGAAGATAAATTAATTGATCTTTCAAAACCAGAAGGTGAAATTGATATTCCAGTTATTCAGGTTACAAGAAAAGTTGCAAATCTTATTCTGGAAACTAAAGGTACAACTATTGAAAATATTGAACCCAAATTAATAGTAGATGATCAATCATTCTTGACAGAAACATTTCTTGATTGTCAAACTGATATACTAACTTCTTATGCTCAAACTTATAATGTAGCCGCACAACTATTAATTAATGCTAATTATGAATATATTGTGATTGGTGGACATTACGACCATTTAGGCTTTGGAGGACAAGGAACAGGTACAAGAGCTCCAGGTGTACATGCTATTCACTATGGAGCAGATGATAATGCCTCTGGTGTAGCTTCTATGTTAGAGCTTGCAGAAAAATTAGTAAGTAAAAAAGATAGTTTAAAAAACAACTTTTTATTCGTTGCTTTTGGAGCTGAAGAAATGGGCTTAATAGGATCAAAATATTTTGTTAATAACTTACCTGTTTCTGACTCTTTAATAAAAACTATGATCAATCTTGACATGCTCGGGAGAATGAAAGATGACCGAAGTGTGCAAATTGGAGGTGTAGGAACTTCAATTGAGGGAGAATCATTATTGGATTCGTTAAATTCAAATTACAATTTCAAACTTGGTTTTTCACAAGAAGGATATGGTCCCTCAGATCATTCATCTTTTTATAGCAAAGATATTCCTGTATTTTTCTTTTCTACCGGTGCACATACTGATTACCATACACCGGGAGATAGTATAGGAAATATTAATTTTGAAGGATTATTAGAAGCAAGTAATTATATTTATGACTTTACTTTTAAATTATCTTCTGAAGAATTAAATCTAACATACCAAGAAGCAGGACCAAAAATTCCTAGTGGAAATGCACGAAATAAAAGATTAAAAGTAAGTTTAGGTATTATGCCAGATTTTTCGGGAGTAGTGAAGACAGGATTGCGAGCAGACATTGTTATAAAAGGAAAGCCAGCAGATAAAGCTGGGCTGAAATCAGGGGATATAATAATTGCGATTGATGGTAATCCAGTAGGAGATATATATGAATATATGGAAAGACTTGCCAAACTCAAATCAGGTCAAATTATTACTGTTGAAATAATAAGAGAAGAAAAGAAAGAAGTTTTTATTGTACAATTATAAAAATATTTGATATGAAAAAAGTATTATTTTGGACATTAGCTATTGTTATTACATTAGCATCTGCATACTATCAAAGAAGAACAGGGCCAACACATCCCAAAAGAATTGAAATAAACATTTCAAATAATCTTATTAAATTCAAATTACCCAGAAGTGGAGTTTCTGATGATGATCTCGAAATTAAATTACCTAAAATTAAATCTGTTGATTCTGTTGTATTAAATTACAGGCGATACCCTTTAAGCGAGGATTTTACGGCAATTGATTTCAAGCAAAATGATGATTTTTTAATTGCATATTTACCTAAGCAGTTACCAGCAGGCAAGCTAGAATATTTTATATCATTTAAAGATCCTCATTCTGAAAAATTAATTGATACTGAACATGTTGTGATCAGATTTAAAGGTAGTGTACCTGCCTGGGCTTTAATACCACATATTATTTTTATGTTTGTTGCTATGCTATTATCAAATCTTTCCGGAATATTTGCTTTCGGCAAAGAAGACAAACATGTATTCTACGGAAATTTAACACTGATTTTACTTTTATTAGGAGGTATGATCTTCGGACCTATTGTTCAACTTTATGCATTTGGACAAGCATGGACAGGAATTCCTTTCGGTTGGGATTTGACTGATAATAAAACTCTTATAGCAGTTGTCTTTTGGATTATTGCAGTATTAGGAAACAGGAAATCGCCAAAATATAGATATACATTAATTGCATCAATTGTCCTTTTTCTTATTTATATTATTCCACACAGTGCATTAGGATCGGAACTAGATTATGCAAGTGGCAAAGTAGTAACAGGATTTATGCAATTATTTTTCTAAATAATAAAGCAGGACTCAAATGAGTCCTGCTTTATTATTTTTTTGTACAAACTAACCTATTCTACAGGAGCTTCTTCTGTTTCTTCAACAACTGCTTCTTCAGCAACTTCTTCTTCCATAACAGCTTCTTCTTCAACTGCTACTTCTTCTACTACTTCTTCTACAGTTTCTGCTGGTTTTTCTTGAGCAGGTCCACAAGAATAAAAAGTAAAGCTAACAAGTGCTAAGGCTACTAATAATAATTGTAATTTTTTCATGTTGTAATTGGATTTAATTATAATTTAGGATTCTTAACAAAAATAGCAAAATATTTATAAAATCAATAAATTGTAACGGTTTATTAATAAAAAAACTACAAAATAGATAAATTAGAAGTAATCAATTTGAACATTAAATCCAGCTTGGAACAATCTTCCAGGCGCTTCAACGTTACTTATATCAGTGTATTTGCTGTTAAAAATATTAGTTGCCTGCGCATATATTGTTAAAAGTTTTTTACTCCAAGATAATTTTGCATCAAATAACCAAAATGGATCAAAATTTCTATCTCCAACATAATCATTAAGCTCAACGTCATATTTTATATAACTTCCTGCACGATCCTGGTATTTAGTTGACCAAGATAAATTCATATAATCAAATAATTTATGATTTACGTTAAATACAAAATTATGCTTTAAATAATTTAATGAATATTTAGTTTCAAAACTTTCATCGGACAAAGTAGCTTGATGTAAATAGGAATAATTAAAAGATAGATTTTGAATACTATATTTATTTACATTTAATTGATTACTTAATTCAAAACCAAATGTAGTTACATTGGTAAGATTTTGAGTTTCCCATTTAGCATCTGGGTCGGAATTTAACGGTTTAACCCATGCAATTAAATTTTTTGAGTCGCGGTAATAAAAACTTAAATTAGATGTAATGCGATTTTCTTTAAACTTCAAACCTGCTTCATAACTCCAAGCCACTTCGGGTTTTAAGTCTGAGTTACCTATATTACTTGGTCCCGAATAAAATAAATCAGTAAATGTGGGCAAACGTAAAGATTTATTAACTGTTAAATAAACTTTAGTTTTTGTGTTAAAATTATACCCAAGATCAATACCGGGATATAAATTAAATCCCAAGTCATTTTCTGAAACCCAACTAGCTAATAAACCTCCGGTTAGTGAAAAATCACCTAAATAGTATGAATGCTCTAAAAATAAATTTGAAATTGTACGTGAATAAGTCTTTGAATAAAAACCATCTGGTTCACCTTTTACTTTAATGGTATCATTCATTAAATTTCCTAATACATTACTCCAAATATTTTCTGAACGCAGTTCTACACCAACCGATGTTATCCCTATTTTTGTGTTCATTTTTGCATCGACTTTAACTCCGTAAACATCTGTTAAATGGTAATTATGACCAGTATACCAAGATTCTGGTTCATATCTAAATAATTCAAATCGATCTTTATGTCTACGGAAATATACTTTAGGTGATATTTTAATTTTATCTCCTGTTTCGAATTTAAGGCTTGTAAATGTTGTTTTTATTTGTTCGTATTGATCAGGATATTGTGGAGTATAAAAACTATTTGCCCCAAATTCTTTGTCTGTATATCCTATCTGAAAATCAATTTTTCCAATATCAGATCCATAATTTAAATTATAAAATATATTATTTTGCTCGTAATCGGTATTTTTTATATAACCATTACTCCGTGATTTCGAAAATGATATAAATTGTTTAGTTTTTTTTAATTTAATAGAGCTGACCAGATTACCAGAGAATAATCCAAAATCACCAGCTGTAAATCCGGCTTTTGTATAATTTTTATCAGATTGATTTGTAATAATATTTATAGCACCACTAAATGCGTTAGGCCCAAAGACTCTTGATCCGGGTCCTTCAAGAATTTCTATACGTTCTATTGAATTTAAATCGATTGGTAAGTTTAAACTATGATGTCCTGTTTGTGGGTCGGAAATATTTACACCATTTAGAAGAATTAAATTTTGATCGAAAGAACCGCCTCTAATGCTAATATCAGATTGAATCCCATTAGCTCCCCGTTGCCTTACATCTATTCCAGAGAAGTTTTCAAGTATCTCATCTAAACTAGATACAGGCATAAGTTGTATTTCATCTTCATTAATAGTAGTTACATGCCTTGAAAGTTGTGAGTAGATAATTGGTGCTCGTTGTGCACTAATAATAACTTCTTCGAGGTCGAGATTTTTTGTAATTGTTGTATCAGCCTGACTTAGAACTTGTAAGGGCAATAAAACAATAGAATATGATAAACTCAATGTAGTTATCTTCACTATTTTACTTAAAGAATTAAAAACCGCGTAACCCTTTCCGTTCCATTTTTTAAATACAAAGATAGTTTGTTTAAAACTTGATTTAATTTTGCTTTTCATTATATATATATTTAAAATTAATAAGCTGACAAATTTATATAAAATGTAAGCAATAACTTATATATTGTAATATTTGCTTCTATATTACAAAACATCTTGTATTATTGTTTACAATCATTTTTTTAATAAATTGTGTACGTCATGCAACGCTGAGTTTTTTTTACCGTCATTTAATCGGAAATATGAATAAACAGGAAAGCATTTACACTAATATTCATCAGGATATTATTGACCGGTGTAAATCGGGTGAACAAAAAGCACAGTTTCAACTGTATAAGCTTTATTACAAGGCAATGTACAATATCTGCTTGCGCATTGCAAATGATAGTCTTGAAGCAGAAGACATAATGCAGGAAGCGTTCTTAAAAGCATTTGATAAAATTAATTTTTATAAAGGTGAGGTTAGTTTTGGTGCTTGGTTAAAAAAAATAGTGGTAAATCACTCTTTAGACGAACTAAGAAAACGAAAACTTGATACAAAATCAATTGAAGACTCAGTTTACGAAATTAAAGATGAAGAAAGTTTTGATAATACTAATGAAGTAATATTAAAAGTAGAAGAAATAAAAAAGGGAATTAGTAAACTGCCTGATGGTTACAGAATAGTTTTATCACTGTACCTTCTTGAAGGCTACGATCATGATGAAATAAGTGAGATTCTTAATATAAGTAGTTCAACATCAAGATCGCAATTTGCACGAGCAAAAAAGAAGTTAATTGAATGCTTAAAAGAAAAACAAACAGAAGAAACAAAATAAATATGGAAGATTTAGATAAAATAATACAAGAAAATAAATTAGATTTTGATTCATTTGAACCAAATGAAGGCCATTTTGATAGATTTGAACAAAAACTGGTTGGATTTAATAATAAGAAAAAATCTTTTTCTTTCGCTTATATTTTAAAAGCAGCAGCATTAGCAATTTTAGTTACCTTATCGGGACTATGGATTTACGATAACTTTGATTCAAGCCCTCAAAAGGGTATTGCTTTAAGCGAATTATCACCTGAATATAATGAAGTTGAAATGTATTATACCCATTTGGTAAACCAAAAATATGACGAAATAAATCAATGTCAATCATTAGATAGTACCCAAAAATCTGTTTTAGTACAAGAATTAAAAGAAATGGACTCTATGTATGAAAATCTTAAAAAAGATTTAACTACAAATCCTACTGATAAAAGAGTAATAAATGCGATGATACAACATTACCAACTTAAAGTTGAAATAATGAATCAAATATTAAATCAATTACAACATGCACAAAATATAAATAGTCAAAAATCAAAAAATTATGAAAGCACCAATATTTAAATCCGCTCTATTACTGATATTCGTCCAAATATTAGTAATTACTTCGGCATTTGCTGAAAGTGAAGAATTCTCGAAAAATTTGCATAAAGAGTATGATGCAAATGAAAACACTCTATTAATTATCCAAAATAAATTTGGAGATGTTGATATAAACAATTGGGATAAAGATAAAGTCTCAATCGATGTTACTATAACTGTTGACCACAAGAATGAAGAAAAAGCAAAGGAGTTAATTGATTATATTGAAGTGAAATTCAGTCAAACAGGTAACACAATTGAAGCTATTACAACAATTGATGATAAATTTAGCAAATGGAACACTTTTACTTTTAATGATAATCACAAAGAATTTAGCATTGATTATAAGGTAAATGTTCCTAAGAATATAAAATTAGATTTGTCAAGCAAATATGGAAACGTGTTTATTAATGAAATTGCGGGTCATACAAAAATCTCTGTAAAATATGGAAATCTGAAAATTAATAAACTTACAAGAGAAGCTATTAAGCCTTATAACGAAATCTATTTAAGTTACTCAAATGGCACTAGTACTATTGAAGAATGTAAATGGTTAAATTTAACAATTAAATACTCTGAACTAAATATTACAGATTGTAAGGCTTTAATCGCTATTACAAAGTATTCAGACCTTTATGTTGATAAAGCTAGTTCTATTGTTTGCGAATCAAAGTATGATGACTATAGATTAGGTAAAATAACAAACTTTGTTACTACATCGGCATATACTGATTTTGAAATAGATGAAATATATAAAAAGCTTGAATTTGACAACAGGTACGGAAACTTAAATATAAATTATGTGCCTGCTAATTTTGAAAAAATATCTATTGAAAATGAGTATGGAAGTATTAATATTGGAATTGATCCAAATGCTTCATATAAGCTAAACGGTTATGCTAAATATGCAGATATAGATTATGCAAATGAAGGTCGTATAAGTAGAATAAAAGAAAGTACTTCTTTACAAGTTGAAGGTTTAGTTGGTACAGATAATAGCACTAAATCTATTGTTGAAATTGAAACAAAATATGGAAGTGTCAATCTTGAATAATATAATTTAAGCTATTAAAATGTTAAGTGGGGATCGGCATTTCGAATCTCCACTTTTTATTAAATACAGTATTAAAAGTTTTTCAAATTAAAACCCAAAAGCTTTCATCATTTTTTCAAACACATCGGTATTCTCGTATATTCCGCCAAAGTTTTCAGCACCAGGACCAAATGCAAATACCGGAACCATAACTGCTGTATGATTATCAGTTGAAAAATTAGCAGTAATTTCATTTTTCAACAAATTTCCGTCTAATAAGGTTAAACCACCGGTTTCATGATCTGCAGTAACAATAACTAAGGTTTCTCCATCTTCAATTGCAAATTCATGAGCTTTACCAACTGCTTTATCAAAATCAAGTGTTTCGCTAACTACATAATCAATATCCAAATCATGCCCGCCCCAATCAATTTGGGATCCTTCTATCATCAAAAAGAAACCCTTATCTTTTTTGTCTAATATATTAATTGCTTTTTCTGTTGAAATAGCTAACATATCGCCTCTACCTTCTGAAACTTTAGGATTATGCTCCTCAGCTGTAAATACTGCAAATTTACCCTTCATTTTTTCGTCTAGATTATTAATTCCATCGATCACATGATAATCATTTTTCTTTAATGAATCTACTAAATTTAAATGATCTTCTCTGTTCGCAAAATGCTTTTTACCTCCACCAATAAATATATCAATATCAACATCTAAAAAATCTTTTGCAATATTTTCATAGTCATAACGCGAAGATTCATGTGCAATAAACGAAGCAGGAGTAGCATGAGTTACAGCACTTGTAGATATTAATCCGGTAGCAAGTTGATTTTCTTCGGCATATAACAGTATTGAATTTAAAGAATTACCAACAGAATCAATTCCGATAGATTTATTATTTGTTTTTACTCCTGTTGCCAGTGCAGTTCCACTAGCACCTGAATCTGTTATATAATTATTTGAAGAATATGTTTTATGGAAACCAACATGTTTAAATTTCTCAATATTTAAAGTATTCTCAGAAATCGATATAGCAGCATAAATTTGAGTTACGCCCATGCCATCCCCAATTAATAAAATTACATTTTTAGCTTGATTTTTATCTTTAACAATAAAATCACAAGAGACAAATAAAATTGAAATTGATAATATTAAATAACTTACTTTTTTCATATGTTTAAACAATTTAATTATTTATTCATTAACTTTTTATCATTTTCCTTTGCTTTCAACCACCAATCCTCTGGTAGTACTGACCATTCATCTTTAAGAATGGGATTAACCTCTCCTTTTTCCTCAATCCACTTCATCATATAATATCTTAAATCTTTGTCGGTGGAATTAATTCTCTTTTGAAGTAATTCTTCTTTAGATAATCCAACACCATTAATTAAATGTCCACCGCCACCGTTTCCTCTATAGCTATTTATTGCAACATTATATGTACTATCAATGTAGAATGCTTTGTTGTCTGACATTGACAATATTTCTACTTTTTCATTTATTGGTTTCGAAACATCTACGGTATATTTTATGCCGGAAGCAACATCGAAATTATAATAAGTATTTTTAAGCGAATAGTTGCGGTCATTATCTGCATTTACAGCCTTATTTTTATCAACTGCTTTAAATTGCAATAAATGATCATTCTTAGATTGCATTGTATTAAACCAATTTGCGAACGAATATTCTAAATATAGATCAATTTCAATACCTGTTAGGTTTATTGTATATAAAAAGTTTTCGAATCGATATAGTTTAAACATGTCTTTTACATAAACCGGACCTTTATTAATAACTGAATTAATTGATAAAGGTGCTGCAAATGAAATATCTGCTCCGCTAATATCTAATTGGATTTCGTGAATTAAATCCATAAATATTGAAGGACCATATAGAGCATCATGAGTGTTTATAGATTTGGTAAATTCACCAACCTTTTTCGAAACATAGCTTTTCACTTCTTGAAATTCAGTACTAAATTCAACATTAAATAGAGAATCTACTTTAACATCTTTCATCTCGATAACCTCTCCAGCAATTTTTTTGTCGTAAACGCCATTCTTATTTAATATAAAATCAACAGTTGCTGTAACTACTTGTCGAGCACCACTTGTCGGCCCCATAACTAACACATTATCACCGCTAATATTTTTAACGCTTTTATTCCATGTTTTATGATCGTGGCCAACAAATACAATATCAAAACCAGGTACTTGCTCGGCAACAATTACAGATGCATTTTCATTTTTAGGAGTATCATATTTTAGATTGCCGTAATTAAATTCAAATCCTGAGTGAAATAAGCCAATTAACAAATCAGGTTTTTCGTTTTTTATTATTTCGGGAACCCACTTTTTAGCCGATATAAGCATGTCTTCAAATTCCATTCCCTCCCATAATTCCTCGGGTAACCAGTTTGGAATGCCGGGTGTTATAAGACCCAAAACAGCTATTTTAATTCCATCCTTTATAAGAATTGTATATGGTTCAAAATAAGATGATCCATCCGATGTATTTATTGCATTAGCAGCTAACCAAGGGAAATTAAATTCGTTTATTAATTTATCGTAGACCAAATGTCCTGCTTCAATATCATGGTTACCTATTGTTGCAGCATCGTATTGCATATAATTCATTACTTTTGAACAAATATGTGTATTAGTAGTATCTTCAAAGTTAGAATAATAAACCAATGGTTGACCTTGCAATATATCTCCGTTATCTAACAATAATACATTATTCTTTTTCTTCAATTCAGTTACAAAGCTGTGCACTTTTGACAACGAACCAGAAACACTTCTATCGTTTATAAAATCATAATCAAAAATAGCCCCATGAACATCGCTTGTTTCTACAATTACCAATTTATATGAATCGGGTTTTTGAATATTTTCTGAACAAGAATAAATACTCAAGGCTAAAATCACGATTATAACTTTTCTCATCATTTACAATTTAGAAGTTAAATAACTATTAATTAACTAAAAAAATCTTTCCGATTAATTACCGAAAAGATTTTATATTTTTTACGATTTATTTTAAACGAATTCAGCAGATATATTTTGAATAAATGCAGTATAGAAAGTTTCACCTTCAAATCTGGCCACAGAAAGTATAATAATTACAGATACTTCTTTTCCGCTTACGGTTTTTATATTAATCTTTTTTCTTACCCCAACATTTTTTTCCGCTTTTGGGTTTAATAATAATTTAATAAATTCATCATTGGATTTTTCCTCAGGAAACAGCTTACTAATATTTCTTCCAATAACAATATCCTTTTCGATTTCCCACAACTCCGCAGCCGCATTATTAAAGAATTTAACTGTTCCACTTTGATCAAATGTAATTATAGCATCTGATGCGCCTTGTAAAGTTAACTCCGTTCTTTTCTGAATCTTTTCTATTTCTTTAAACTGCAACTTTACATCTTCTCGAGCTTGTTTCAATTGTGCTTTTAAATCAACTTTTGCCTGGTTTAATAATCCTTCGTGCCTGCTAAGAAGATCTGTATGCATCTGAGTCTCAATTTCCATTAATTTCTCATTAGTGACGTCGTTTCCAATGCAAATTATTTTAGCAATATCACCATACATATCTTTAACTGCGGATAATGAAACTCTAACCCATATATCTTTATCTTCTTTTGTTCTTTGCTTTAAGATCCCTTCCCAAACCTCACCTTGAGCGACTTTTTCCCATAAATCTCTTAATTTATTAAGATCTGATTTATCAACAAAATCAAAAATACTTTTTTCTTTAAGTTCAAATACCGGATATTCCATTAAATCAACAAATTTCTGATTGCACTCTAAAACATCACCAGTTGGCAAAAAGTCTACTTTAATTGTTGATCTGTTAAGGGCATTTATCTGACCTAAATAATCTAAGCTCTGTTTCTTTTGTTCTGTTGTATCAATCGCTATAAATAATATTTTCTCAACATTACCATCATCTTTACGCATACTGGTATATGTTGACATAGTCCATAAATCTCGACCTTGTTTGGTAATGTGTTTCATGTCACCTTCAAAATGCTTACCACCATTAGCTAAAGAATCCCACAATTTGTCAAACCAAACTTTATCTTTTTCGTCAATAAACATTGATATATTTTTACCTTCTACTTCTGAGTTTTTTTCATAACCAAGTTTCTTCAGAAATTTTGTATTAGCGTAAATCAATGTTCCGTCTTTATCATACTCAGCTCTTATAAGCGTATGGTTTACTGAATTAGTAAAGGAAATAAATTTTTCACTTTGTCGAGCAGCTTCCTCTTGTGTTGCTTGAAGCTCTTCCATATTTTGACGCATTTGCTCTTCTTGAGATGCAAGAGTTTCGGCTTGTAGTCTGGATTCTTTTAATAATTTCGATGTGCTGGTATTTATCTTAACATTAGAAATAGTTGATCCGATACTCTCAGCCACTTTCTCCACAAACTCAACAATATATTTATCTAATTCATGAAATGCGCCAATTTCAATAACACCATGTACATTATCATTAAATTTTAAAGGAACAACAAGCAAACATTTTGGAGTTGCCTCGCCTAATCCGGAAGTAATATGAACATAGCTTTTAGGAACATCCGTCATAAAAATTGTTTCTTGCTCTAATAAAGCAGCACCAATAATTCCCTCGCCCAATTCAACGCGTTTATCAGCATATTTTCTACGTTCATAAGCGTAACAAGCAGTCATTTTCAAATGTTTATCAGCTTCAACTTCATCGTCAATAATAAATAAGGCACCTTGGTTAGCATTTATATATTTAACCAATGTACTTATTAAATTGTAAGCTAATTCTTCCAGATTATTGGTATCTTTTCTTAAGATTTCACCAAAAGTGGCCAGGCCCTCAGCAACCCAATTTCTCTGGTTATCTTCATTTCTTCTATTATCTTCTTCCTCTTTATTTTTTTTCAAGTTATCCTGTAAATCCAAAATTGATTGTCCCAAAACATCATCTGATCCTTGAACTTTATAATCTGCATTTATCTTTCCAAATCTAATTTTCTCAACAAAACGAAAGATTTTCTGGTTTTTATCAAACTCATGTTTTAAAGCAGTATGTAGCGATTCCGAAGCGCCTGCATATTTTATACTTAATCTGTAAGCATAAAATGCAATAACAAAAGGAGATAAATCTAAAATTAAATAAACTGGATTATTCCTGTGTAAATCAACTATTTCTGAAAAACTAATATTTTTCACAAAAAAATCTAACACTAAAATAAATAATACAGTTAATAGTCCAATTATAAATCCACTAGCTGTATATTTAAAAACAATACTTTGAGAATTTCTTTCTTTCATATATCGTAATTACTTTTTCTGAAATAAAAATAATTAATAGTTTCTGCAATTTTAATAATTCAAGTATATTATATAT
>JAQIBH010000156.1 GCA_027859205.1 Bacteroidales bacterium
TTAGGAATGGGTCCTTTTACTCCAAATAGAGCTGGTGCTATACCTCTAAGAGCAGTAATGAAATTATGTTACAGCAAACCAGAAAATGAAGTTATAAAACTATTTTCACAAAACAGTGGATTTAAAGCATATCTTGGTACTGAGGATGTTAGAGAAGTAATAAAAATGGTGGAGAGCGGTAATAAAAAAGCAGAATTAATTTATAATGCCTTTATATATCAAATAACAAAAAATATTGGTGCATATTACGCGGCTTCAAAATGTAAGGCTCAAGGGATTGTTATAACTGGAGGAATTGCATATAACGATAAAGTTATTAATGACTTAAAAGAATATCTTGGAACACTTACAGAATTCTACGTTTATCCAGGCGAAAACGAAATGGAAGCACTTGCTGAAGGAGTATTCAGAGTTATTGATAATCAAGAAGAGGCGTTAGAATATTAATTATTGGCAAATATTTTGTTTTGAATTTTTGTTTAAATGAATATTAAATAAAATGAGTAATAAAACAATACTTGTTATTGAAGACACCCACGAAACAATTGAAATTATTAGAAAAGTATTGACTAATAATAATTATAATGTAGCTATATCAACTGATGGAGAATCGGCTATTCAAAAAGCGGAAATGGATTTGCCAGATTTAATTTTATTGGATATAATGATGCCTGGAATTGATGGATATGAAACCTGCAAAAGACTTAAAGATAATGATATCACAAAAGATATTCCCGTTATATTTACGTCAGCACTTGCAGAAGCTTTTGATAAAGTAAAAGCTTTTAAATTAGGTGCTGTTGATTATATTATTAAACCAATTAATGTAGAAGAGCTTCTTGCTCGAATCAATACACATCTTACAGTTAGGCAGCTACAACATGACCTTCAAGAAGTAAATAAAAAGCTTGAAAAAACGGTTAGTGATAGAACACAAGCGCTTGCTACTACTTCTAAAATAATGCATTTGAACGATCAAAAATATAGATTTCTTTTTAACAATTTATTAGCGGGTATTGTTTTTACCAATGTAGATGACGGAAGTGTTTTAGACTGTAATAATAAGGCGGTTGCAATGTTTGGATATAATAATAAAGAACAATGTTTGGCCAATTACAATTTCCAGAAAAATTATGTTAATCCTGAACAAAGAAACTATTTTGCAGAACAAATAATAAAAAATGGTAAACTTGAAAACTTTGAGTTAAACCTTTTTAAAAACGATAATTCAAAAATTTGGATTGAAGTTAGCACCTACTATAATAAAGAGAATAACTGGTTTGAAAGTATTTTTATTGATATTACAGATCGTAAAAAATCCGTTTAAGTATAAAAGAAAAGGTTCTGTCGCATCTGGATTTCTATTTCAGGCATGAACTTATATACCCAACTCTGGATAGTGGCATGATCTACTTCTACTCCCCTTAATTTTCATAATCTCTTCAACATCCCAATAACTTAAAGTAAAGCGTAATTTTAAATATATTGCTTGTATGATAATTGTTTTCGGAAAGCAATGACCTTTTATGTCTATAATGCTGCGTTTAGTTTTGTGCTAAACTAAGAAATTAATGGTTTTACTTCTACATATGCGACAGAACCAAATAAAGAAATATTCAAAAAAATTGAATAATCTTTCTAAAAAATTAAACTTTTTATATAAAAAGCTGTCTTAATTATTATATTTAGGCAGCTTTTTTATATCCTATTTAAAATTTATTAACTTAATCTAGTAATAATGAAAATTAAATTTAAACTCGCTATTGTAGCATTAATTAGTATGGCAATAACTACTTCATGTAATCAACAAAATGTTGAAGAAAAAATCACTCTTGACGTAAGTCTGATTGATACCACATTTGATCCGGCAGACGATTTTTATCATTTTGCTAATAATGGTTGGATGAAAGAAAATCCTTTACCGGATGATGAAAGCCGTTATGGTTCTTTTGATCAATTAGGAAAAGAAACAAGTATGAAGGTTCAAACTTTACTTGAAGAATTAGCTAAAGGAAGTTTTGAACAAGGTTCTATTGAACAAAAAATTGGTGATTTCTATGCAATGGGAATGGACTCTGCTAAAATTGAAGAACAAGGCTTAGAACCATTAAAACCTGAGTTCGAAAAAATAGCATCTATTTCAACGATGGAAAACGTTCAGGCTCAGATTGCTCATTTCCATACTTATGGAATTGGATCAATTTTTAGTTTTTACGGTTCTATCGATAGTAAAAATAGCAGCATGAACATTGCTCATTTAAGCCAAAGCGGTTTAGGTATGTCAGATAGAGATTACTATTTAAACGATGATGAGCGTTCAGTTGAAATTCGCGAAGCTTATAAAGTGCATTTAGTAAAAATGATGGTTTTAAGTGGATTAGCTGAAGAAGATGCTGCAAAGAAAGCAGAAACAATTATGAAAATTGAAACTCGTTTAGCTCAAGCATCTTTCTCTCGCTTAGAAAATAGAGATCCACATGCCACATATAATAAAATGACTCAGGAAGAATTATTTAACCTATATCCGAACTTCGATTGGAAAACTTATATGACTTCTATTGGTGTTGAATATGATGGAGACATAATTATTCGTCAACCGAAATTCTTCGACGAAGTAAATAACATGATGGTAGAGATACCTGTTCAAGACTGGAAAGATTATTTCTATTGGAATTTCATTAATACTACTGCAAATTATTTAACTCAGGAAATTCAGGAGCAGAACTTTGATTTTTATGGTCGAACAATGCGAGGAAGCCAGGAAATGCGTCCACGTTGGAGAAGAGTTCTTGGAACAACTAATGGTGCATTAGGTGATGCAATTGGTCAGAAATTCTCAGAAAAGCATTTCCCTGCAGCAGCAAAAACAAGAATGGTAACTCTAGTTGAAAACTTAAATGTTGCTTATGCTCAACGCATCGGGAAATTAGAATGGATGAGTGATGAAACAAAAACTAAAGCGAACGATAAATTAGCTTCAATAAGAGTTAAGATTGGTTATCCGGACGAATGGAGAGATTTCTCAGAATTAGAAGTTGGGCGTGAAGCATTTGTTTTAAATGTATTAGCTTCAAATAAGTTTGGTAGAAATTATAATAACAGTAAAATTGGTCAGCCTGTAAATAAGGATGAATGGTTTATGCCTGCTCATACCGTAAATGCTTATTATGCACCACAATTAAATGAAATTTGTTTCCCTGCTGGTATTTTACAACCTCCATTCTTCTATTTAGATGGTGATGATGCAATTAATTATGCTGCAATTGGAGCAGTTATTGGACACGAAATGTCTCATGGTTTCGACGATAAAGGAAGATTATATGACAAAGAAGGTAACTTAACAACCTGGTGGACAGATGAAGATTCTGAGCGTTTTAATACAAGAACTCAGGTATTAGTTGATCAGTTTAATAAAATTGTAATACTTGATGATTTATATGCTAATGGTGAACTTTCTTTAGGTGAAAATATAGCTGACTTAGGTGGTTTAAGTATTGCTTATACTGCATTTCAGAATGCACTAAAAGAGAATCCTCAAACAGAAATGATTGATGGCTTTACTCCTGATCAAAGATATTTTTTAAGCTGGGCAAGAGTCTGGGCTCAAAATGTTCGCGAAAAGGAAATGATTCGTAGAACAACAGAAGATGTACACTCTTTAGGAATTAATCGTGTACATGGGCCTTTAGCAAATATTGCTGAATTCCATGCTGCATTTGGAATCAAAGAAGGTGATGCTCTTTATATCTCAGAAGAAGCAAGAGCTTCAATTTGGTAATATCATTTAAAAAATAATTTTAAGCCGCACTTTTCAGTGCGGTTTTTTTATAACTTTATTTGAATTGTAGCTCCCCCTCCTATTTTTGAATCAACAGAAATTGTTCCTTTATGAAGGTTAATAATAAAACTTTACAAGACTCCTTAATCTTGCTTCAGCAAAAAAAGAACCTATATGACATAAACGAGAATTATTAACTTCATATCTTTATTTTTTATTTTAATTTGATTACTATCATAAATAACCTCGTTATTTTAAAAAATTTGATTAAGAATCATATTTTAAACATTCTGCAGGATTAACTCTTGCGCTTCTAATAATTTGCGAACTTATGGACACGAATGCAAGTATAATCACTGCTAGTGCTGATAAGATAAATACTTTCTTCATAACTATTAAATTTCTTAACCCTATCATCATAATTATCAACCACTCTCCAATAAACCTGAGATTTAAAATCTAACTTGATCTATTTACCCTATCAATTTGAATTAAGAGTTTTACGTATATTTTATATTTGTCCATATTTCTATAAATGTTTATTATCAAAGAAATAATAAAGAAATATAAATAGGAAATTTTGTTATTAACATCAGAAAAGTGAAGTGGGATTTTGTTTGACCTATGTTTGACCAGACACAAATAAAAAAAGCTTAGAATTTCTTCTAAGCTTTTGATTTTCAATCCGTCGGGGTGGCAGGATTCGAACCTGCGACCTCCTGCTCCCAAAGCAGGCGCGATAACCGGGCTACGCTACACCCCGTAGCTTTTTAGCGTTGCAAATGTAAAATTGTTTTTTAGAAAAACAAAAAATCCAAAAGGATTTTTTTAATTATTTTTACATTTTGCGGAGAGGGGGGGATTATTCGATCCAATAAATTGGATCTCATGAGAGCTTCGCTGTTCGAACCCCTGCCTTCCCTTCGTTCTCATCCAATATATAATGTAACAAAAAAAAAACGGAAACTTTCGAATCCGGTTGTTAGCTTTTTGCGGAGAGGGGGGGATTCGAACCCCCGGTACCCTAATCGAGTACGCCAGTTTAGCAAACTGGTGGATTAAGCCACTCTCCCACCTCTCCAAAATTGTTGCACAAAAGTATAAAATTGATTGTTATTTCCAAATTAAACCACAAAAAGTTTACTTCAAAAATCCTATTTTTTAAAATTTATTCTTTTGCATTTATTTTCTTGATCATTTCCACCGCATTTGTATTCTTTGAATACAACTCCAGTGATTTTTCATAACTTTCAATAGCAAGATTATCCTCGCCTAAAATCATATATATTTCGCCTAAGCTATCCCAAACATTAAAATCATTAGGATGTTCCTTTGCATTAAGTTCCAATACTACTTTACTAAGTTCGTACTTTTCTTCTTTTATAAGTTTATATCCTAAACCATTTAGTTCGTCTGTCCTAAAATTAATTATATCTTTTTTGATCTATTAATTCACTAAACAAATCCAAAGCTTTATCTATACCTCCACTTTCAATAACTTTAAACATAGTATCT
This sequence comes from Bacteroidales bacterium, assembly GCA_027859205.1. GTDB lineage: Bacteria > Bacteroidota > Bacteroidia > Bacteroidales > UBA12077 > UBA12077. The sequence goes on from JAQIBH010000156.1 coordinate 5,294, forward strand.
GCAATTGATTTTTTTGGATCAGAAACATCTAATATTTCATAATCGAAAACAAGAGTCGAATTCGGAGGGATTGGGCCACGTTGCCGATTTCCATAAGCAATTTCGGGTGGCAAGATAAAAATCCATCTGTCACCAACTCGCATTTTGCTTACACCCTCCTCAACTCCCTATATAACGCTATTTGATCCTGTTATAAAATAAAATGGAGAATTACTTTCTCGGGTTTCCCAAAAAACTTCTCCATTTTTTAAAGTACCTATTCCATGTAAAGTAACTTCTTTTCCCTCTTCAACTTTATCTCCAGCTCCATCTTCAACAATAATATACATTAATCCACTATCTGTTGTAATCGTATCATTTGATTGAGCATTCGCACTCATAACATATATCCAAAAGCTGATAATAAAAAGAAGTTTTTTCATGCCTTATTTTTTATCCTTTTTAGGTGGCTTAGCAATTGTATCACGCATTTTGGTGTCTGCCTCTATGTTTTTAAATTTGTAATAATCCATAATACCCATATTACCTGCTTTAAAAGCATCAGCCATAGCCAATGGTATTTGAGCTTCTGCTTCAATTACTTTTGCACGAGCTTCTTGAGCTTTAGCAACCATTTCCTGCTCTACTGCTACAGCCATTGCTCTACGTTCTTCTGCTTTAGCCTGTGCAATATTCTTATCGGCATTCGCCTGATCCATTTGTAATACAGCACCAATATTTTTACCAATATCAATATCGGCAATATCAATTGAAAGTATTTCAAAAGCAGTACCAGCATCTAATCCTTTTTCTAATACTACTCTAGAAATTGAATCTGGGTTTTCTAATACAGCTTTATGAGACACTGATGATCCAATTGAAGATACAATACCTTCACCAACACGAGCCAATACAGTATCTTCACCAGCTCCACCAACTAATTGTTTAATATTAGCACGAACTGTAACTCTAGCTTTACAAATAAGCTGAATACCATCTTTAGCAACGGCCGTTACCGGTGGCGTATCAAGAACTTTTGGATTTACCGACATTTTAACTGCCTCTAACACGTTACGCCCCGCCAAATCAATAGCTGTAGCCATATTAAAAGACAAATCAATATTTGCTTTTTCTGCAGATACTAATGCATGTACTACTTCAGCAACTCTACCTCCAGCTAAAAAGTGAGCCTCAAGGTCGTTCCTATTTAAAGATAAACCTGCTTTAGTTCCTTCAATCATAGCACGTACAATAATTGATGGTGGCACTTTACGCCATCTCATAAAAATTAATTGTAATAATGATATTCTAACTCCCGAAACTAATGCTTGAAACCATAATCCGATTGGGATTAGATACAAAAACAAATAGAGTAATATTATTACTCCAACAATAATGCCTACTAAAGGTAATAATTCCATAATATTTTATTTTAAAGGTTTTACAATAAGATGCGATCCATCTATCTTTTTAACTACTATTTTTGTTTTTGGATCAATATAAGAACTTGTAGATTTTGCTTCGTAAAATTTATTATTAATTAACACTTTTCCGTATGGATTTAATCTAGTTGTTGTTTCGCCTGTTTCGCCTATACTTACCTCCGACTCAAGTGAAGAACTGGTTTTTCCATCAATTTTAGCATTAAGTGCAATATTCTTCCATGTATTTGATCTTAACATAATAAACACAGAAAAAATTGATGCTGCCGAAGTTAAACCTAAAATGTAATGTCCTTCGGGTACACCATATTCTTTATATCCAAAATATATTCCTACGATTATTAATATTGCTCCAGCAATACCTGCTATTGTAACGCCCGGAACAATCAAGAATTCAACATAAAACAAAATAATACCAAGTATGATTAAAAATATAATTGCAGTTAATGACATATTCTTTAATTTATTGAAACAATTAATTCTTTTTCGACAAATTTGTTGTACATAGGTTTTAAATATTCAAACTTCCCTATTTTCACATCACATTCTCCCCTATAATGAACAATGAATGTACATTGCTCTGCTTGAACGGGGTCGTGATCACAAATTTCAATTAATGAATCGATTACATAATCAAAATCGTGAATATCATCATTATGTAAAATCAATGAATAATCCCTTTCTTCTTGCGAATTTATCTCCATTTCCGGGCTATTCTCTAAATCTCTCTTTCTTTCCATAAGTTCTTTTAATCCTTTATAATGAAAGCTACTAATTTACAACTTAAATCAATATAAAAATATAATTTTTTATCTTATTCAGTGATTTTTATTGCTTGTTCTAATGGGATTTGATTTTCAGCAAAATAAGCATGAATTTCTATTTCTTTTTTCACTATAGATTCCAACTCTTTTTTTCTGGCAAAAGCATCCTTATAATTTGAAAATGATTTTATTAATATTAACAAAGCATTTTCTATATCTTCTATATACAATCCTTCATTTTCATGCAATTTCTTTTTTATATCCCCTATTAATAATGAATCACGCTGACTTATTTGACTTTTCAAAATATAAATTATTGATAAATCCTTATCCTGCTGATTTTTTTGTTGGTTGTCTTTATTTGCAATAACCGGTGTTGCAGCTTCCTTTGATTCTATTTTAACCGCATTTTTTACAGGAATTATTTTACCATTTTCAAAAGCAACAATATAGGCATCCTTAAATCCCTTTGATTTTACGGTATTCAAACTCTTTTCAGCCTCTTTTAACAGTAAAAAATTCCCGGCCAAATATCTTAGGATATTACTTCCTTCCTTTTTTATACACGTTAAAGGTGTAAGTCCTTTAAATATGGATGGAGCTTTTTCCGTACTAAACGCTCCCAATTGTATCATATATAAAATTCCAACGGGCAATGTTTCGTTCAAAGGAATAGGTTTATTTGAATTATAAACTGATGGAATTTCAATTCTTAAACCTATACTTAATGGACTAATAATTCCTTCCGTAACTTGACTTGACATTGATAATTTCGATTTAACCAATGAATCTTGAATCGGCTCAAAATAAATATTTAATTTTTCAGTCTTTTCATTAGTTTTTACATCATCTACTTTCCTTACATCTTCATATATCAGTTTTTGAGAAGCTAGATTCGCTTGTTCAATTTCCCTTACTTTCTCATAACATTGATCGGCTTTTTTCTGTAAAGCGTAAGTCTCTCTTTCCAGCTCAATAATAATGTTCGTCAACTTAGCACGCTCCTGTTCTTTCGTGACATTCCCAAAAACAGTTCGTTTCTCATCAATTACCCACTTTAAGGAATCAGCTTTCAGTTGGTAATTAATAGCTGTGTTTAACAAACTATCGTATTCTGATTTATGTAAAAAAGTTTCCTTATTCTTGATCTTTACTAAACTATGTTGATATGTTTTAGATTCAATATTCGCTTGTTTTTTCCTTTCACTTTTTTCGGATTCTATATTAACATTCAGTTTTGAATATCCCAATAAATCTTCGTGATTCTCGGTTTCAATATAAGGTTCAGAGTTATTCAATTTTAACTTATAAACCATTACCTTGTTTTGCGAAGTTTCCCTGTCAGATGCAAAGAATGCTGTTTTTTTGTTGGGCGATGCAACAAATAATATATCATTAAAAGGAGAATTAATCGGGAAATCTAAATTCTCGGGCTCACTCCATTCTTGAGTATCCCAACTCCAGGTACTAGAGTATAAATCGTAGCCACCCATACTATAATGACCTTTAGATGCAAAATATAATGTAGAACCATCGGAATGCAAATACGGGTAATCTTCATCAAAAGGAGTATTAATTATATCACCTAGATTTTCCTGTTCGCTCCAAGTAGAATCTGATAAACGTGTTATTCTAAAAATATCAAAATCGCCTCGAGTTTCGTTTAAGCCAGAGAAATAAAGCATTTCACCTTTTTCTATTAATTGAGGAATGTAAATTATAGAATTCTCAACTAATGAATCTTTTTTTAATTTTAAATAGTCATCCCTATCTACAAAATTTCCTTTAAAATCATCAAATCTATAATTCTTATAAAAATCACTTTTAGTTCTAAGTTCCTTACTATAAACTTTGGGCATTTTTATATACTTTGTAAGATATAAACCATTCTCAGCAAAAGACAAATAATTCTGAACATCAAGTTCTTTCAATTGTTTTTTTGTTGCTCTTTTATTAAACCACTGCAAATTTTTAATTGCTTTTTCAAACTGATAATTCTTTATATAAGCTAATCCTAAATAGTAATATACCTCCTCAGAAACTTCTTTCGTTGATGCTAAACGCAAATATTTTATTGATTGCAAAGAATCTTTATCTAAAAACAATAAACATCTACCCAAATAATAATTATAGCTTGGTTCTTTAGGATAAATTCTCTGCATTTCCTTAAAATAAGGATACGCCTCTTTATAATTACCGTTCTGAATATTTAGATATGCTGATTTTAACTCATAAAGATTATTCTCAACCTGGGCCAGAGTGCTCACAGAAACGATAATAAATAATAAAAATAAAAAAGTATATTTTCTCATTTTGTTATCTGGCATAAAACAAACGCAATACAAATTTAATATACCTCTAACACAGGTAAAAGTAAATCAGCAATTAGTTTTATAATTTTTTAAAATTCAGTAAATTGGATAAATTTTTTGACTGTTGATAAAAGATTTGAAAACAATAAATTTCTAATACTGTCTTATCAATGATATTTTTTATTTTTACAATTAATAATTATAACAATCATGGAATTATTAAATGAAGGGGATAAGGCTCCCAGTTTTAAGGGAGTTGATCAAAACGGAGAAGTTATTTCACTTGATCACTATAAAGGGAAAAAAGTAATATTATATTTTTATCCAAAAGATAATACGCCTGGTTGTACTGCCGAAGCTTGTAATCTAAAAGATAACTATAATGATTTATTAGGGAAAGGACTAGATGTTATTGGTGTTAGCCCCGATTCTGAAATATCACATAAAAAGTTTATTGAGAAATTGGAATTACCGTTTAGGTTAATTTCTGATCCCGAAAAAGAAATTCTGAAATTATACCATGCGTGGGGAGAGAAAAAACTTTACGGAAGAACTTATGATGGAGTTTTAAGAAAAACATTTATTATATCGGAAAATCAAACCATCGAGAAAATAATTACAAAAGTAAAGACTAAAGATCATTCCAATCAAATATTTAAAGAATTAAAATTTTAAATCATTACAAATAATAAAACTCAAATAGAAACCATGGAGAAAGATAAAAAAGAAAACAATACCAATAAGGAAAAATTAAAAGCATTACAGCTAACCCTTGATAAAATTGACAAGGATTATGGTAAAGGAACCATCATGAAAATGGGCGATCAAGCCATCATGGATGTACCTTCCATTTCGACAGGATCAGTTTCTGTGAATATGGCGCTAGGAATGGGTGGTTTCCCAAGAGGGCGTGTTGTTGAAATATACGGACCTGAATCATCCGGTAAAACAACTTTAGCAATACATGCAATTGCAGAGGCGCAAAAAGTTGGTGGAATTGCTGCTATAATTGATGCCGAGCATGCATTTGACCGTTCTTATGCCGAAAAACTAGGTGTAGATGTTGAAAATCTTTTAATTTCTCAACCAGACAATGGTGAACAAGCTCTTGAGATTACAGATCATTTAATTCGATCTGGGGCTATAGATATTATTGTAATCGACTCCGTTGCTGCACTTACTCCTAAAGCGGAAATTGAAGGCGATATGGGTGATTCTCGAATGGGTTTACAGGCTCGATTAATGTCTCAAGCATTACGAAAACTTACTGCAAATATTAGTAAAACGAATACTTGTTGCATTTTCATTAACCAATTACGAGAAAAAATTGGAGTTATGTTTGGTAATCCCGAAACAACCACTGGCGGAAATGCACTAAAATTTTATGCTTCGATTCGAATTGATATTCGAAGAATTGGTCAAATTAAAGAAGGTGAAGATATTAAAGGAAACAGAACAAGGGTTAAGGTTGTAAAAAATAAATTGGCTCCACCTTTCAAAAAGGCCGAATTTGATATTATGTATGGTCTTGGCATTTCAAAAGTGGGCGAAATAATAGATATTGGAGTTGATCAAGAAGTTGTTAAGAAAAGTGGATCGTGGTTTAGTTATGGAGAAACCAGATTAGGCCAAGGAAGAGAAGCTGTAAAACAACTTTTAATAGACAATCCTGAATTAGCTGAAGAACTGGAAGCAAAAATTATTGAATCTTTTAAAAACAACTAGGAATAGAATTATGAAGAATACAAATCTTTTTATAGGTCTTGCTTTCCTTTTAATCATCTTTTCATGTTCAAATGAGAAAGTAATTGAAATAAATAATCCTGTTGACAATATAACGCTTACATCTAAAATAATGACACCAGAAGTATTGTGGTCGTTCGGAAGAGTTAGTGAAGTTGATATTTCTCCCGATCAATCAACCCTTATTGTTGGCGTATCTTTTTACAATGTAGAAGAAAATAAGGGTAACAGAGAATTATTTACTATGCCAATAAATGGTGGGGAGCCTACCAATATTACAAATACCAAAACTGGTGAATATTCTGCTTTATGGCGCCCTGATGGTAAAAAAATTGGTTTTTTAAGTGCCCAAAGCGGTGAAATGCAAATGTGGGAAATGAATCCGGATGGTTCAAATCGAATCCAAATTTCTAAAATCGAAGGTGGGTTAAATGGATTCAAATATGCACCAGACCAAACAAAAATAGTTTTTATTAAAGATGTTAAGTTAGATAAATCTGTGGTTGATTTACATCCTGATCTTCCAAAAGCTGAAGCTAGAATAGAAACAGACTTAATGTACAGACATTGGGATCGTTGGCATGATTATACTTATAGTCATATTTTTGTTGCTGATTACAATGGAATTTCATTAAGTAATTCTATTGACATAATGGAAGGCGAAAGATTTGACAGTCCGATGAAACCTTTTGGTGGCTTGGAGCACATTAATTGGAGTCCAGACTCAAAAGAATTGGCCTATACTTGTAAGAAGATGAATGGTAAGGAATTTACTTTATCAACCAATTCTGCAATCTATATTTATAATCTCGAATCGAAAGAAACCAAGAGCATAACTGATGGTATGATGGGATATGACGTTAGTCCTGTTTACTCTCCTGATGGCAAAATGATTGCTTGGGAAAGCATGGAAAGAGATGGTTATGAGTCGGATCAAAACAGGCTTTACATACTTAACTTTGAAAGCGGTGAAAAGAAAGATTATACAGCTGATTTTGATCAAGATGTACATGGTATTTCATGGACAGAAGATAGTAAATCTATTTATTTTACAAGTGATTATCTAGCTAAATTCCAGATATACAATCTTAATCTCGAATCAAGGGCAATTAAACAAATAACAAAAGGCAAACATAATTTCAGATCTGCACAGCCATTTGGTGACAAGCTCTTAGGAACAAAGCAAAGCATGACAAAACCTACAGAGATATTCGCAGTAAATCCCGAAACAGGTGAAGAAACTCAGTTATCTTTTATAAATAAAAATCTACATGATCAATTAACTTATGGTGATGTTGAGGAACGCTGGATTAAAACTACCGATAACAAAGACATGCTTGTGTGGGTTATTTATCCTCCAAACTTTGATCCCAATAAAAAATATCCAGCTTTATTATATTGCCAGGGTGGGCCTCATGGCTCGGTTAGTCAATTTTATTCGTACCGTTGGAATTTTCAAATGATGGCAGCTAATGATTATATAATAGTTGCTCCAAATCGTCGTGGAGTACCTTCGTTTGGCAAAGACTGGAACGATCAAATTTCGGGGGATTATGGAGGACAAAACATGAAAGATTATTTTAGTGCAATAGATGCTGTTGCAAAAGAGCCTTATGTTGATGAGAATAATATTGGTGCAGTTGGTGCCAGCTATGGAGGTTTTTCTGTTTTTTGGTTAGCAGGAAATCATGATGGCAGATTTGATGCTTTTATTTCTCACGATGGAATTTTCAATTTTGAAGCAATGTATCTGGAAACAGAAGAAATGTTCTTCGTAAATTGGGATATTGGCGGACCTTATTGGGATAAATCTAACAAAAAAACTTACGATAATTCTCCACATAAATTTGTTGATAAATGGGATACACCTATAATGGTGGTGCATGGCGAAAAAGATTATCGAATTGCCTATACCCAAGGGATGAGCGCATATAATGCTGCGCAACTAATGGATATACCTAGCAAATATTTACATTTTCCAAATGAAAACCACTGGGTTTTAAAGCCTCAGAATGGAATATTATGGCAAAGAGAATTCTTTAGCTGGCTTGATCAATGGTTAAAAGATGAACCTGCTAGTACAGAAAGCGAGAAATAAGATTTAGCATACTTATTATATTAAAAGACCGGAAATAACATTTCTGGTCTTTTTGTTTTAAACTTTATTTCATGTAAATTTAATGTGATTTTTATCTTATAAGCATTGCAATGCAAAACTTCTTTCATTTTTTATTAATTATTGTTTTTCTGATAATGTATGTTTTAGCTTTTATCATAGTTAAACCACTTCTTCTTAATCGCAAACAACTAATATCCACTTTAAGTCTTAAGGTTTCTTATTTAATATATTTAGGGGCTTTACTAATAAGTGTATATTTATTTATGTTTTATGGACCAAATGATATTGAGCATCAACTCAGTGAATTGTTCTTTTTTACAATCTTGGTTTGTTTATTTATTCCTAATTTTGGAATATTGTTCAGAAGAAATTTCAGAAAACATCGAAGAGATTATAATTACATATTTACATTAATAAATCTAGTCATAACTTTTTTTATAATTTATAAATTAGATCAGTTCGATTGGTTTATTTTCTAATTAGTGTTTATCCATAAAGTCCGATATCTGCGTTGTGCTCGCTTTAAAAATCATCAATTACAAAAGTAAATTCGATATTTTTAAAACTTCACAAGCCTTGATCTCGAACTTTCTGAATCAAACATCCCATTTTATATACATTAATTACTGTTTTGAAGCAAGGCTAAAATTCGATCTGTTTTTTCTTTCATAGATGCATGACCATCTAACCAATTAATTTTAAAACCTTTCCGCTCCATTCCTCTAAACCATGTCATTTGTCGCTTTGCTAACCTGTGAATTGCAATTTCTAACTGTTTAAACATTTCGTCGAAAGTAATTTCCCCAATTATATATTGAGTAATATATTTATATTCTAATCCGTAATAAATTAGAATTTCAGGAGATACACCATTATTTATTATTTGCTCTACTTCATCGACCATTCCCTCATCCAATCTCTGCTTAAGTCTTTGTGATATCCTCCTACGACGTGACTCTCTGTCAAATTTCACACCAATAATAAGCGAATTAATTTTAGGAAAACAATCATCTGTAATTTTTGAATCGGCGTAAGAAATTTCAATTTCAATTGCGCGAATCAATCTTTTTCGTGAATCAAGATCCGAAGTATTATGCAATTTTTTGAACGATTTTAATATCTCTATTAATTCCTCAGTACTTTTTTGCTCCAACTCAATTCTTAGTTGTTCGTTATTTGGAACAGATATCAACTTATAGCCTTTTAAAACAGCATCAAGATACATTCCTGAACCACCACAGAAAATCGAAAATCTCCCCTTTTTCTGTAATTTTGAAAAAACTTTTAAAAAATCCTTTTGATACTCATACACATTGTATTTATATCCTGCATCCACAATATCAATTAAATGATAAGGAATATCATGTCCCTCAATAACATAATCATCAAGATCTTTACCTGTTCCTAAATCCATTCCACGATATACCTGCCTTGAATCTGCACTTATAATCTCGCCGTTCAGAATATGAGCCATTCTTGCAGCAAGCGATGTTTTGCCTCCTGCTGTAGGTCCAAGGATTGTTAACATATCGTATTTTATAATCATGCTTTTTCTGTTTTTAACAAAGTTAGAATAAAGAAGCGGCTTTTACGAAAAATATTTAAATGAGAATATAATTAAATGATTAGTAAATATTAGAATCTGTCTTATCTGATTTTTTTGTTTTTTATATCCTAAATATTTTAACTTCAAATAAATTAAAACTGTACCTTTGCACGCTATAAAAAAGACAATTCATGCAAAACAAAATTAATATAAGAAATAAAAAAGCTTCGTTCAATTATACATTTATTGAAAAATATACTGCTGGAATTAAATTAACCGGTACAGAAATAAAATCTATACGCTTAGGCAAAGCAAGCTTAGGTGATGCGTATTGTACTTTTTATGATGGAGAACTTTTTATCAGAGGATTAAATATTACTGAATACGCTTTTGGAACTCATGCTAATCATGAACCTGGACAGGATAGAAAGTTATTACTTACAAAAAAAGAGCTTAAAAAATTAGAAAGAAAGTCAAGTGAAAAAAGCTTGACAATTGTAGCTACAAGACTATTTATAAATGATAATGGTTGGGCAAAAGTTGATATTGCTTTAGCAAAAGGGAAACAAGAATTTGATAAAAGACATGAAATTAAGAATAAAGATCTTAACAGAGATATGGAACGAGTTAGAAAATTCTAGGATTTATATAAGAGTATCAAGAAAAATACTTATACTTAATTCTTAACGAAATCAAATTATTTATTGAGCAAAAAAGAAATTATTTAATTCGTATATATCCTCAGTAGTAAATTCAGATTCAAAATCAAAGAAGCCACTAATAGCTTCTAAAAGTTCATCAAAAGAAATATAACTATCTCCATCGATATCTAGCTTTTTGAATTTTTCAGGAATATATAAGTCTGTCATATCGGTATATTTAGACCAACCCATTCCAACTGGTACCATATATACTTCTGAACGATTAACTGCAGCTAAATCCTGGTATAAGCTTTCGCGTATTTTATTAGCACTTAACTCAGCACCAAATTCATCAACTAAAGCACCTTTATTTGAGAATTGCTCTTTATCAATATAATTGGGAACTCCATCATTATCATCATCAAACGGGCATCCTATAGAATCGACAGGAATACCTGAGGCTGTTTCAAGACAATCATCTACTAAATTTAACACTCCATCTCTATCGTCGTCTGCAATTAAAGTATAATCAAAATCACCAGTTACATCTAAAAAGTATAATTCCTCGGTTTTTGTTTTAGCACTAGAAAACAAATCCAGATTTAATGCGACATAAGTAAATGAAAACATATCATTCCTACTATCACCAATTCGGTCAACTGTATTGGTATTACTTATACCATCAATATCATCGGTAAAAGTGTAATGCAATGAAGATGCGAGCCTTAAAGCCACTCTATCACTTATTTTAAGATCAAATCCAGCATCAGCAACTAAAGCTAATGCGCTTGTTTTAAAATCAGGATTTTCATAAGGATTCCAATCACTAATATTAGTTTCATAAGTGTAATCTCGAGAAACCAACACGTCACCAACTCGAATTGTTCCATCAGGATAATACTGATATCTTTCACCGCTTTCTGATTCAATATCTGTTTTTGAACTTAAATTCATTAAATACTCAACCCCAAACGAAATAAAAGGAACGATTTTTCTTTTACCTTTATATATGTTCCCAAAACTATATTCAAAATTCATTCCTGCAGCAAAAAATTCCGTTTCGAAATTTGCATTCATTGATGTGTCATCATATGAACGCTCATAACCAGAAATTGAGCCAAATAAAGTAGCATTTATATTCACTTTCCATAAGTGCTTGCGATCTATATATTGATATGCATTAAAACGAAAAGACGAATTTCCCTGAATAATATTGGAATAATCAGTTTTAAGCTCACCATAATAATTTATTACACCAGCTCCTAATCCAATAACAGGCATGTAAACAGGATTTTCAACTTCTACTTCTTGATATAATAAATCTCCATATCCTCCTTGCGCAAAAGCAATTTGACTACAAAAAGAGAGAATTAATAATAAAGGTAAAAACTTTAATAATTTCATTTAAACAGTTCCGTTTTTTTAACGAATCCATACATGATTCGTAATCATTAATGCTTCTTGCACTGTAATACGTTTTCCCTCGTTATACGCAGAAACAAACGCATCATCTATTGATGTTGTATTCCATATTTGAACTCTATAATCGCGAGCTGCTTTATAAACAAAAAACGACCCCACCGAGTATTTTCTCCAACCTTCATGAAATTCAGTTCGAACTTCTTTATCCAAATTATATTTTTTGAAATATCTATTTATATTTATTGGCCTATGACCAGCTGCAACTTGAACTCTATAATAAATGCCGGATTCCGGTTCTAACATATTAGTAAGTTTCGTATCCTCACGAATAAGTTTCAATGCACTTTCTGCAATTTCTATTTTAACTTTACCAGAATAGTTCTGTGGTTGAACATATTCTGTTGGTTCGTTTGTTTCTCCTTGTACAGAAATTATTGCTAATAGATTTTCCTGAGAAACATTTTGTAAATTAACATTACTCTCAACTATGTTTATACTTAAGGTATTGTCACTTTCTATATAAGAAAATGTTCCTTCCATTTTAGGTTTTTCTGTGATACTTTCATTAGGAACAAGTTTATATGAAACCACAAAATATGGATCAGTTGGTAAGTTCATCCATAATAATTTTACTGTTTGATCCTTAAAAGTAAATATTGCCTTTTTGCTTTCAACTGCAACAGCTGAATATCCTTCAGGAACAGCTTCCTGTATTTTTGCAAATTTTTCTTTATTGCCTTTATTAACAAGTAAGTTTATTATAAACTCATTACTACCTTGTGCTAAATATGGAGTTTGGCGTATACACTTTACCTGATCAATTCCCGGCTCATTTCTTTTTACAGGAGCAACAAGATTTTTAAAATCACTAATATCTACTATTAACTTTGGATCAATAGTAGGAGAATGATTTATTGTAATATTTTTAGCATCAACCTCAACAAACTTTCTTTCATTATCTGCAATATAAGAAAAGGTACCTTCCAAGTTAAAGCTACCTTTTAATCTTTGATCAACTTGTAATTTGTATGATATTGTTATCTTTTGTTCGTAAGGCAGTTTTAGCCAAATGAATTTCACTTTTCCATCCTTAAAACTAAAATCGGCGTTTGAAGTATTTACTGGAATAGCAGTTAATCCTGCAGGAATATCTTGTTGAAATCTAGCAAAACTATCAAAATCGGATTTATCCAGAGTGATTTCAACATAAATCTCATTTCCTGCTTCTACTTGTTCTGGAACATTAATATTTATACTAATGTCTGAAAAAATGAAATTCAGAACCAGAGCAACAAACATGTTAACAAGAAGCAATAAATATTTTATCATATAAATTATTTAATAAGTTCCCAAGACTCAATAAAAATAGCTATTTTAATACAAAATTAACAAAATATCAACATAAGTTATTAACAATTGTTTGTAACTTTAATGCTTTGTTAATAATTCTTATTTTGAAAGAATAAATATACCAATTTAAAAATTAGGACTTAATAAATATTTTGAATAAAATTCATTAATTTTTTCGACAGCTTCATTGGCTGTATCAACTATCTGAATCAGATCCAAATCCTTTTTATTAATATTATTTTCCTCAGTTAAAACAACATCTTTAATCCAATCCATAAGACCTTGCCAATATGATGATCCAACCAGAATAATTGGGAATCGATCAATTTTTTCGGTTTGTATTAAAGTTATTGCTTCAAAAAGTTCATCGAAAGTGCCAAATCCACCGGGTAAAACTATGAATCCTTGTGCATACTTAACAAACATTACTTTGCGTACGAAAAAATGTTCAAAACTTATTAATTTATCTGGATCGATAAAAATATTTGCCGATTGCTCAAAAGGTAGGTCTATATTTAATCCAACAGATTTCCCATTTCCTTTTTTTGCTCCCATGTTTCCGGCTTCCATTATACCAGGACCACCGCCTGTTATAACTCCATAACCTTGTTTTGTTAGCTCAAAAGCAATGTCTTCGGCTAATTTAAAATATTTATTATCTGGTGTAGTTCTAGCCGATCCAAAAATTGAAACGCATGGACCTATACGTGAAAGTTTTGCAAAACCTTCCACAAATTCTGCCATTACCTTAAATATAGTCCATGAATCGGAAGATTGAATTTCATTCCATGTCCTATTATCAAAGGCATCTTTAATTAATTCTTCGTTTGTCATATATCTTTAAATTTTAAATCTAATATCGTGAGTTCGTATCTTTTTTTATTAATTAATACTTATCTTCATTTCTGAATCAAGCCATTAGCCATTTGCTATTAGCATTTGGTTTTTCTAATAGCCAATAGCTAAAAACTAATAGTTTTTTTTGCAAGTGAACAAAAGCCAAGTATTATATATCTGAATATTAGCAATTTAATTATCGAGTTCATATTAATGTTTTACATAAGACTCCTAAATTAATTTTTTTTACGAAATATTTTATTGAAATTCTTTTATTAAAAATCGTGCAGTATAACTTTTGGTATTTTTAATAATTTCTTCCGGTGTGCCTGCGCATAATATTTCACCGCCATTTACACCACCATCTTTACCCAAATCAATAATATGATCAGCAACTTTTATTACATCCATATTATGCTCTATTACAATTACAGTATTTCCTTTATCAGCAATACTATTTAATACTTTTAATAAAACCCTTATATCCTCAAAATGTAAACCTGTAGTAGGTTCATCTAAAATATACAATGTTTTCCCAGTACTTTTTTTAGCTAATTCGGCAGCTAATTTAACACGTTGCGATTCACCCCCAGAAAGTGTTGTTGACGGCTGACCTAGAGTTATATATCCTAAGCCAACTCCTTGAATTGCCATTAATTTTTGATTAATTGAAGGTATCTGATCAAAAAATTCAACGGCTTGATTTATAGTCATGTCTAAAACATTACTTATTGATTTTCCTTTAAATTTTACTTCAAGCGTTTCTCTATTGTATCGTTTACCATTACAATCTTTGCAATGAACATAAACATCAGGAAGAAAATTCATTTCTATAGTTTGTAGACCTGCTCCTTGACAAGTTTCACACCTACCTCCCTTAACATTAAATGAAAAACGGCCTGCTTTATATCCCCGGATTTTAGCTTCAGGTATTTGCTCAAAAAGTTTACGTATATCCGAAAAAACACCTGTATATGTAACTGGATTTGATCGCGGAGTACGACCTAATGGCGACTGATCTACTTCGATTACTTTATCAATATGTTTTATTCCTTCAATTGATTCATAATCTAAAGATTGTTTATTACTTCTATAAAAATGTCTGCTTAAAATAGGATGTAATGTTTCATTAATTAACGAAGACTTTCCACTACCTGAAACACCTGTAATACAAACAAATTTCCCCAAAGGAATTTTTAAAGTAACATTTTTTAAATTATGTCCGCTCGCGCCTTTTAATACAATTTCTTTTCCATTTCCATCTCTATGCTTTTTCGGAATTTCAATTATTTTTTTGCGATTTAAATAATCAGCTGTCAAAGAACAAGAATTAATAATTTCAGCAGGTGTTCCAGTTGCTACAATCTTTCCTCCATGTCGCCCAGCTTTCGGACCCATATCAATAACATGATCGGCAGACAATATCATATCTTTATCATGTTCAACTACAATAATTGAATTTCCCGAATCACGAAGTTGCTTTAAGGAGTTTATAAGTTTCAAATTATCTTTTTGATGTAAACCAATACTTGGCTCATCCAAAATATATAAAACATTTACCAATTTTGATCCTACTTGAGTAGCCAATCTTATACGCTGACTTTCACCTCCGGATAAACTTCGTGCTGTTCTATTTAGAGCTAAATAATTTAAACCAACATCAAGTAAAAATAATAACCGTTCTCGAATTTCTTTTAAAACATCGTGTGCAATAAGTTTTTGTTTATCTGAAAGTTGCTCCTCAACATTTTGAAACCAATTATACAACTCATCAATATCCATATCGGATAAGTCAGAAATATTTTTATCAACAACTTTAAAATGTAAAGATTCCTTTTTTAGTCTTTTCCCATCACATTTTGGACAAGTAACTTTTTTTACAAATTGATCGGTCCATTTCCTGGCTTTTTCGATAGCTTTTTCCTGCTGAAAATTATTAATGTAATTAACAACTCCCTCAAAACTTAAAAAATAATTAGAAGATTTACCAAGCGGAGTATTTAGCAATTTAAATGATTCATCGGAACCATAGAGTATTATATCCAATGCCTTTTCAGGAATATTTTTAATGGGAGTTTCCAGCGTAAATTTATATTTATCTGCAATAGCTTCTATTTGCCAAAAAATCAAGATGTTCTTATACTTTCCTAAAGGAACAATACCTCCATTTTTTAAGTTTTGATTTAAATCAGGAACAATCTTTTTAATATCTATTTCATTAACATAACCTAAACCATTACATTTTGGACATGCTCCTTGTGGAGAATTAAACGAAAAAGTATGAGGTGCGGGTTCATTATAAGAAACTCCACTTGTAGGACACATTAATTTACGGCTAAAATATCTAATGTCATTTGTATCTTTTTCAAGAATCATCAGAATCCCTTTTCCTTGATCCATTGCAGTTTTCACTGTTCTTTTTAATCTGTTAACATCATTCTCTGATACTTTTAATTTATCAATAACAGTCTCAATATAATGTGTTTTATAACGATCAAGTTTTAATCCATGGGTTAATTCTGTTATTTTTCCATTAATTCTGGAATACAAAAACCCCTTCTTTCGAACTTGCTCGAATAATTCTCTATAATGTCCTTTTCGTCCTTTTACTACAGGAGATAATACGATTATATTTTTGCCATTAAACTGCTCAAGAATTAAACTAATTATTTGCTCATCGGTATATTTAACCATTTTCTCACCTGTTTCGAAGGAATAAGCATCTGAGGCTCGGGCAAATAGCAATCTGAGAAAATCGTATATTTCCGTAACAGTACCAACTGTAGATCGAGGATTTCTGTTTGTTGTTTTTTGTTCAATTGAAATTACTGGACTTAATCCTGTGATTTGATCAACATCCGGGCGTTCCATATTTCCCAAAAACTGGCGAGCATATGCAGATAAAGTTTCAATATACCTTCTTTGTCCCTCGGCGTATATCGTATCAAAAGCAAGTGATGATTTGCCACTTCCGCTTAATCCAGTAATAACTGTTAGTTTATTTCGAGGAATTGAAACATCAATATTTTTTAAGTTATGAACTCTTGCACCAAGAACAGTAACTTCAGATGTTTTTTTTGTTTTTTCGTCGAGATGTTGCAGTAAATCTTTATCCAATGCTTTAATTTCTTTTAATCAGTAACAGCCGTTGAGTCATTCTCATAAAAACCAATAATTTTTGAATAACTTCTATATCCTTCTTTTGGAATTCTTACATAATACTCTTTTTGATATTTATTTGTAAGATATGAATCTCTTAACCAAGGGTTAAAATATTTTAGTAATTTATAATTTATAGCATGTTTCTTTGCAAAATCTGCAAAATCTTTAACTGATGAATCAACTTTTACCTCGTAAGTAGGAACAAGAGCATACATATCTTTTTCTCTTACATGAAATCCAAATTGATCGGGATTTTCCAGAATTAATTTAATAGCAAGAATTCTATAAATATATCTACCCGTTTCATTATTTAACAGTAAATTATAATAATTATCTTCCTTTTGTCTATTAACCTGTTGCATTAAACCTTTTCGACCAACATTATATGCAGCTGCAGCCATAGTCCAAGTCCCAAATAATTCTTGTGCATCTTTAATATAATCACATGCTGCTTCAGTTGATTTCTTAAGATGATATCTTTCGTCCACCTCAGAGTTTACCTCTAAGCCATAATCCTTAGCAGTACCATCAAGAAGTTGCCAAACTCCAACTGCCCCAGAAGGTGAAACTGCATTTTTTAATCCACTTTCAGCCAAAACTAAATATTTAAAATCATCAGGAATTCCTTTCTCTTTTAATATTGCTTCGATTTCAGGAAAATATTTATTTGCTCGTTTGATAAACAAAATAGTTTGCGACTGCCAATATGTATTTACTAATAACTCCTGATCTATCGACTCCCTAACATCAAAATTATCCATAGGAACTACTTCATCGGCAAATGATAATTTTGTTGGTAATGCTAATGAAAACACCGAATATGTCTTTTGCAATGCTTGCTGATAATATGTGTCAGCTGACTTTATGTTAGATTGTGAATTAATAAATACTATGAAAGCAACTATTAATCCAATTAAAGTAAAGAGTGTATATTTATTTTTCATCTATAAACGATTTTAAATCCGTTAACAAGGATACAATCCTTATAACGAAACAATAAACTGCAACAAAAGTTACAAAATTAGCGATTTTTATGATTAAATAATATTAGGATTACTAAAATGAATAATTAATTCCTGTATATATTCCAATTGAATATGGATGAGATTCAATGGGCGAACTAGAATTTAATTCATTTAAATAATATTTAACTGAAGGTTCTAAGCGTATGTTTATTTTTTCCATTAGTGGATATTCAATTCCAAATCCAACTGTTCCATTATAATTAACAGTACTCACACCGTAAATTTCACCAATTACTTCTTTCTTCCCTGAATAATTAATATACACATCGTTTCCAACTAAGAAGTTAGCACCAATTCCACCAATGATATTTAAATCTACATTTTTATCAATTAAAGTATATCGAAATAAAACAGGTATCTCAACATATTGAAAACTTTGTAGAACTTCTGCATCAAGATTATTAAAGTTAGGATTAGCAATATCCACAACTCCTTTGGTATTTGAATGATTATCAATTCTAATTGATTTTTCATCGATTATAACATGTGACGAATTAAAAGAAAGATCTCCTGATGAATTTTCAATAGAGTAAGAATTTATAAATCTGTCCTTGTACTCTTCAGCAACCATATCGTAAGCCGAGTTAGCATATACGGTCATATAATCAAGAGATTGCCCCATAGTTGTATAATAAACTCCAGCTTGAATCGTAAGTCGGCTAATCGCCTTATACTGCATATTTAAACCACCAGTATATGATATAATAGGACTCTCAACACTATTATAAAAATCCTCATTATAAACACTTTGAGTTTTAGTAATATTTCTATATGAATAAAGTGGTGTAAATTCTCCTCCAACAAACCATTTTTTGTTTTTAGGTTTTTCAAATTCTATTGTCTCATCAGGTCCATTAGACAAATAAATATCAGGTAAGTTATTTAAATATAATTTAATGTTTTGTTTTCTGTTATCAATAATTGCTAATTCAAGGTTCGCACTAGAAATAAGAATTTGTTTTTGTGAAAGCTTGTTTAAATTCAGATCATCATTTTTCAAATCAATTTCAGCCAAAGCTAGTTTAGCGTTTCTTCCATTTCCTGTTTTAATTGATTCTACTTTAGAAACTGGCTCTTTTCTAATCACTTTAGCATCATTTTCCTGAAGATCTTTAACTATAACAACATCAAGGCTTTCATTTTTTGAATTAGAAATATTTTCCTTAACGCTCGTTTCCTTTTGAATATCATTTTGAGCAATCGTTAAAGAACTGTCTAAGCGACTTGAACTTTTAGATAAATATAACAAGCTTGTTCCAAGAATTGCAAAGGCTGCAACTGCTGCAGCAATTTTATAATAAGACGTTTTTCTGGTAATATTACTTTTACTTAACACTTTATCAATATTTCCCCACGCATCCTCAGGTGCTGCTTGAGAATAATCTCTCAATTGCACCCTAAAAACTTCATCCATGTTTTTCA
Source organism: Bacteroidales bacterium (assembly GCA_027859205.1). Lineage (GTDB taxonomy): Bacteria > Bacteroidota > Bacteroidia > Bacteroidales > UBA12077 > UBA12077. The sequence continues at coordinate 25,058 of JAQIBH010000156.1, forward strand.
AATTCTCTCCCATTATATCCATTTTACGCTAACATTGTAATACTTCTTCACTTTTTCTTTTAATATTTCACGTGCTCGAGATAAGTTAGATTTAGATGTTCCTTCTTTTATATCTAAGATGTCACATATTTCTTTATGTGAATATCCTTCAATAGCGTATAAGTTAAAAACCGCTTTATATTGCGGAGATAATCCCTGGATTAATTTTAATAAATCTTTTGCTGATAATTCACTTAAAATATGATCGTAATGTTTATTACTAGAATCATATTCCGTAATCATATTTACAGCAAACATATGGTTTTTATCCCTAAATTTCTCCAATGCCGTATTCACAACTATTCTTCTTATCCAACCTTCAAAAGAACCTTTATTATTAAATTTCTTAAGATTTATAAAAACCTTTATAAATCCATCTTGTAAAATATCTTTTGCTTCATCATCATTATCGGCATACCGCAAACACACACCATACATTTTATCAGCAAAAATCTGATATAATCTATTTTGTGCTAATCGATTGCCTTTTAAACAAGCTTTTATTATTTCTGAGTAATTATCCAAAAGATATCTCAATTTAACGATGATATACAAATTTATGAATAATTTACTACAAAAAGCTTGCTGAATATTAAAATGTAGATGAAAAAACTTGTATATAGGTTGCGTCAAAATAGGGAAACATAATTTATTTGCTCGGACCACGCAACTATTTTAAAGAAAATAGCCTCTATATAAATACTAATCGAATAAATTTAAAAAATATAATTTGTTCTGCACTAAAACATTTTGTAAGATGTAACGTATAGAATTAACAAGAATTAACAAAAGACAATGAATTTAAATTCAAAAACGCAAGTAAAAACTACTAACAATAATACAAATATTGGGGTTATTATTATATTTATTATTGTTACTCTAGTGTTTGCATTTTCTTTAAGTCAAAATATTTTAAGCAAGAAAAGCCTAAGTCAGAAAACTGAATTAAGTAGACAAACAAGAATAATTAGCTTAAAATAAATATTTACATAAAAATATTTCAACAAAAAAGAGGATGAAAAAATCATCCTCTTTTATATTTTGTAAATTTTATCTTTAAATATGAATTACCTCATCGTAAGCTGCTGCAGCAGCTTCCATAATTGCTTCCGACATAGTTGGATGTGGATGAATTGATTTTATCAATTCGTGACCTGTAGTTTCTAATTTCTTTGCAACAACTAATTCAGCAATCATTTCGGTAACATTAGCACCAATTAAATGCGCACCTAATAATTCACCATATTTTTCGTCGAATACCAATTTTACAAATCCATCTTTTTCTCCTGCAGCGCTTGCTTTTCCTGAAGCAGTAAAAGGAAATTTACCCACTTTAATTTCATATCCTGCCTCTTTAGCTCTTTCTTCTGTTAAACCAACAGATGCAACTTCTGGTGTTGTATAAGTACATCCCGGAATATTATTATAATTTATCGGTTCAACATCTAATCCAGCAATTTTTTCGACACATGCTATTCCTTCAGCAGAAGCCACGTGTGCTAATGCCGGACCATGAACAATATCACCAATCGCATAGACGCCTTCAATATTGGTTTTATAATAATCATCAACTTTAACTTTACCATTTTCAAGTTCGATTCCTAATTCCTCAATTCCGATATTCTCAAGATTTGGAGTAACTCCAACAGCAGATAATACAATTTCTACTTCACGAGTTTCTTCGCCTTTTTTTGTTTTAATAACAACCTTACAAATATTTCCACTTGTATCAACAGATTCAACTGAAGAATCAACCATAACTTTTATTCCAGCCTTTTTAAAAGAACGACCCAGCTGTTTCGAAACATCAATATCTTCAACAGGAACAATATTTGGTAAAAACTCAACTAAAGTTACTTCGGTACCAATTGCATTATAAAAATTAGCAAACTCACTGCCTATTGCTCCAGAACCAACTACAAGCATCGATTTTGGTTGTTTTGCCAATGTCATTGCTTCACGATAACCAATTATTTTTTTACCGTCTTGTTTTAAATTCGGAAGTTGTTTCGATCGTGCTCCCGTTGCTAAAATAATTTTCTTTGCGGTAATTTCCTTGACATTTCCTTCTATATCGGTTACTTCAACAGTTTGGTTATTTATTAATTTGCCATATCCAGCTACATGTTCAATTTTGTTCTTTTTGAAAAGAAATTGAATTCCTTTGCTCATACCTTCAGCAACACCACGGCTTCGTTGAACAATTTTTTCAAAATCGGCTTTTACTTCTCCTTCGATGCTAATGCCATAATCGGCAGCATGCTTCATGTAATTATAAACCTGTCCGCTTTTAAGTAATGATTTTGTTGGTATACAACCCCAGTTAAGACAAATTCCGCCTAGCTCGGATTTTTCAACAACTCCAACTTTCATTCCCAATTGTGATGCTCTGATTGCAGCTACATAACCACCCGGACCACTACCTAATATTATTAAATCGTATGTCATTTCTAATGATTTTTTGTTTAACTTAAAAAATAAAATCTATGCAAAATTATACCTTATTTATTTGAAATTTAAAAAATTAAATTTTTTGTTTCTTTAGATTGATTTTCCTCTTAAGCAATTGAACCAACTTAGCAATAATAAAGATTATTACTAAGGAGAAAATAATAGATGCTCCAGACGGAATGTTAATTTTATATGAAATAACTAATCCAAGAAAAGCACCAATAAGACCTATAACAATTGAAGTTATAATAATGTTTTTAAAATCGTTAGTAAACAAGTTCGCCGTAGATTGTGGTATAGTTAATAAAGAAATTACCAATATTATACCAACCACTTTTATATTTAGAACAATGGTTAATGCCACTAAACTGATGAGTACATAATTAATTAGATTAACAGCTATTTTATGTGTTTTGGCAAATTCCTGGTCGTATGAAATAAACAGAATAATTTGATAAAAAGTGATGAATACTATAATTAAGATTAGACTTAAACCTGCCAATAATAATATATCCAATGTAGAAACGGTTAATATACTACCAAATAAGTAAGACATTAAATTAGGAGCGTATCCAGGAGTTAAGAAAATAAACATAATACCTACAGCCATTCCGAACGACCACAAAATACCAATAACAGAATCTTCACGAACTTCTGTTCTTTTCGATGCAAATTCTATTCCTAGTGCTGATAGTACTCCAAAGATTGCTGCGGAAATTATCGGATTAAATCCCAGGAAATATCCTATTCCTATTCCGCCAAATGATGCATGAGTTATTCCTCCACTCAAAAAAACCATACGTCGGGTTACTATATAAGTACCAATTATTCCACAACTTATACTTGCCAGAATACCTGCCAATAATGAGTTAGTAATAAATTTATATTGTAATAATTCAGAAATCATATTAATGCTTGTGGGTTTTTAATATCGTGTGAGGAACATCGCCATGAGAGATTAACTTAATTGGACAATTATACAAAGCTAATTGTTCTTCCGAAATTTTGTTTGATTTATGATAATGTAAATTACGATTTACACAAGCTATAGTTTTAACATAACTCGCAATTGTTCCAACGTCGTGAGTTACTATAACTATTGCCATTTCTTTGTTAAGTTTATTTAAAATTTCGTAAAGCTCACCCTCAAATTGATTATCAACAAAAGTATTAGGTTCGTCAAGAATTAATAAACGAGGGGACGAAACAATTGCTCTGGCTAGTAATACTTTTTGCATTTGTCCCCCAGACAACTCTCCTATCGGTAATCTTTTTAAATTGAAAATACTCAAGCGATTTAAAATTTCATCAACTTTAACTTTATCGGCTTTTGAATGCCTAATAAAAAATCCAGCGCTATAAATTAAACCAGACAACACCACATCCATAACAGTTATTGGGAACTTCTTATCAATTTTATTTTGTTGCGGCAAATAACCAATCTTGTTATTACGCGCTGTTTTTAAATCATCGCAAAACTTTACTTCACCTTTAAAAGGTTTTATTAAACCTAAAATTACATTAAGTAATGTTGTTTTTCCACCACCATTAGGACCAATAATTCCTATAAAATCATCATCAAAAATATCTAAGGAAACATCCTTTAATATTACCTCATCATTATATCCGGCAAAAACAGATTTTATCTCAACAATTTTACTCATTTAATAATTTTAATTTCAATACGATTTTACAATTTCATCAATTATCATTTTTATGCTTTCATTCCAGCTATACGACAAAGGATCAATTTGCACAACTCGTCCGCTAATTTCATTAGCAATAACTACTGCATTATGTGTGCTAAATTGTTTTTGCACAAAAACAACCTTTATATCTTCTTTCTTAGCCACTTCAATTATCTCTTGAATATTAGCCGGCGTTGGCTCTTTTCCATCAATTTCGATAGAAACTTGTTCTAAACTATAATCTCGTGCAATATAACTTAAAGCAGGATGAAATATCAAAAACTTTCTCCCTTGAAAAGCTTGTAATGTTTCTTCAATATACGAATCCAAACTATCAATTTCATTAGCAAAATTCCTATAATTATTGGTAAATTCCGGTTTTGAATCAGGATATTTTTTTACAAAATATTGATAAATCAATTCGATTTGTTTTTTTACTTCTTTGGGAGAAGTCCAAATGTGTGGATCAACACCATGATGATGATGCCCATTATGATCTGTTTTGTGATTATACTCAGATTCTATTAATTCTGCATTTATAGAAATATCAATAATATCCATTTCGGGATTTAAATTTTGAAATTTACTCATCCATGCTTTCTCAAACTCGATATGTCCTATTCTGATATAAGTTGTTGATGCCGACAATTCTTTCATCTGTCGCGGACTTGGCTCATATGTAACAGGACTTGCGCCAGGAGGGATCATTACATTAATATTGTATTGATCACCCAGAATTTTTTCTGCGAAATATTTTTGGGGTAATACACTGACTGTAATAGTATGTTTGTTAAACTTTTGATCTTCTTGCTTATTGTTACTACACGCAAATAATCCTAAAACTATAATTGATAAAATTGTTATTTTTTTCATAACTTTTAATTTAGAAAAGGTAAAAATAAATAAAGAAAAAAGAAAAAAGGGATATCTTAAAGACATTTCTAATAATTTATCACAAATTACCTCTTAACAATTATAAAAATTCACTTAATCGGAGAAAATTTAAAAACGACTTAAGGCTTCCTAAGCTTATTCAGTATAATCTAAATTGAGAAAAAGAATGGGAGCAGAAATAGAAATCACTATTGACATCTATGGCAAAGTTCTTGAAAACCAAGAACTATCAAAAGTTGAAGGAAATGAGGAAAATGATTAAATACATTAATTATTAGAAAATCGAGTAGGTAGAGGGATTACTCCCTCGTCCCCTCACACCACCACGCATGCTCTCGCACGTGGCGGTTTCAGTTAATAGTTTAACTTTTCGTAATTTAATGACAAATTAAACAAGT
>JAQIBH010000157.1 GCA_027859205.1 Bacteroidales bacterium
CATGTACTTATTAAAGCTAAGACTCCATCTAAGCCAATTAAAAATTATACAAAAACTGAAGTTGCTGTCTTTGTTTTTCTTAGCGAAGATAAGATAACTTCTGAGGAAAAACTTCGTGAGGACTTTTTATTTAAGGGATGGGCAATTATTAGTTAATCATATTTATATCTATATAAACATATTGATAAATATTGAGGTCATGGATTAATTTTCATGACCTTTTTTTTGAGTAGCTTTTTCGTTGATGAACGATTTGATTTCTTATCTTAAAAATTAGACTTTCATAGTTTATTGTTCACTTTCAATTTTTAAAATTCTAAGTATGAAGAACTTCGTGATTTTAAAAATCGACTGTATACTTTTTATTCTTTATTATGTAAAATTTGAGACACAGGTAAAACACATATCACAAATATATGTAGTTAAAGTAATTATTGATGATGAAGTATATGTAAAAAGGCTTTATATTGATTAAATTATTATTATTATTTGATTTAATTTAAAAGACAAGATGCTATTTTTTGGCATTTTGTCTTTTTGTTTTTTATATTTATATAGATTTTCAAAAAACAATTATATTATGAAAATAAAACATCTTATCCTTTTTCTACTATTAATTGTATATATTCCATTAAATGCCCAGATTAATAAGAATGGAATTCCACTTATAAAAAATTATTCACCTAATGATTATAGTGCTCATGAACAAAATTGGGCTATTTGTGAAGATAAAAGGGGAGTAATGTATTTTGGGAATGGTGATAAAGGTATTTTGGAATTTGATGGTAAAAAGTGGACTTTAATTGAAACAAAGAATAATTCTTTTATCAGATCTTTGGGTGTAGATTCATCAGGAACAATTTATGTTGGATGTGTTGATGATTTTGGTTATTTATCTCCTAACAAAAAAGGTAAACTTACATACCACTCACTTACTCCTGAAAAAGCAGAAAAATTTCAGAATGTATGGAGGATTTATAGTAAAAATGATGAGGTGTATTTCTGTACAAATCAAAATGTTTATAAATATAGAAATAAGATTCTGGAGCAAACGTTTAAAGATACTTTAGGTGGATTTATAAGTTATTACGTTCACGACAAAATATATTGGGGGAATTATTATGTAGGTTTAGGAGTTGTTAAGGATAGCACTGTTAAAGAAATTCCTGGAGGAGACTTTTATAAAGAAAAAAGTATTTTTGGGATATTAGCGTATAGCTCCAATGAATTATTTATAAGTACATATGATGAAGGTAATAATATTTATATATATAATACAGAGACAGGTATTTCAAAAAATATTAGCAGCATTAATGGTAATTTTAATTACTTATCTAATTTATTAGATCAGACTCAATTATATCAAACCAGTGAATTAAGCAATGGTAACTTTGTTTTATCAACACTTTCATCAGGATGTATAATAATAAATAAGGAGGGTGAAATTCTTTATCATTTATCAAAAGAGGATGGACTGCAAGATTTTACGGTTATTACTTCGTATCAGAGTAGGAATGGCATTCTATGGTTAGGCTTAAACAACGGAATTTCATATGTAGAAATTAATTCTCCTTTTTCGAAATTTGACGCTAAACAATATGGGCTTGAAGGAATTATTAATGATATTCGGAGATATGGTAATGACTTATATATTGCCACAAACCTTGGTTTGTATCTACTAGAATATGATTCAGATAAAAAGCCTAAATTTATTGAAGTGCCAACTGATTATGGTATTTGGAAATTGGGGAATTTTATAACACCAAAAGGAAAAGAAAAAAATATTGTTGCTTCAACTTACACTGTATTTGAGTTAAAAAGTAAATTTGATTTAGTAAAGCTGTCAGATAAAAGCTATGATGCCGGAGTTGTTTTTCAATCAAATATTAATGCTGAGAAATTGTACGCAGGTCATTTAGGTGGCTTAGTGTTATTTGAATTTGAAGATGGAAAATTAATCGAAAAAGGAGAAGTTAAAAAAGAAGAAATAAATAGTACAATTGAATCAATAGCCGAGGATGAACAGGGTAATTTGTGGCTGGGTACAGCATTAGATGGAGTTCTAAAATTAAATCAAGAACAAACCTTAGTACATTACGGACTGGATGCAGGATTGCCAGATATGAGTAATAATAAAGTTTTTTTTATAAATAACCAGATTGTTTGTGGAACACAAAAAGGATTGTATAATTTCAATACAGAGACAGAGAAATTTGAAAAATATAAAGGTTTTGGTGAGAAATATTTTAATAATTCGGATAAAATAAATGGTGTTTATATTAAAAATGAACATGAGTATTGGATTACACTTGTGGATGCTAAATCGGGTAATGATTATATTGAAAGAATAAATATAAGTGAAGATAGAATCATAACTATTGATAATATCCCTTTTAAAAGATTAGTGAAAAATTCATTTTATGATATAGAATTTGATGGAGAAAATGGCGTTTGGATAGCTACTTCTGATGCAATCTATAATTATAATGATAAGTCACAAGAATCTTTTACAGAATTTTATAGTAGTATTATTCGTAAAACAGAAATGGGAATTGATTCCGTAGTTTTCTGGGGAACATATTATAAAGATTCAGTGGACTATATTGTTGATTTGCATCAAATTGATGAACTTATAAAAACGGTTAGCTATAAAAATAACTCATTTAATTTTTATTATTCTACTCCTTATGTACCAACCGATGAAATTAAATATAGTTCTATGCTTGAAGGCATAGATGAAAAATTGTCGGACTTTGACGAGAAAACAGAGAACAAGTATACGAACCTGGACGAAGGTCATTATAAATTTCGAGTGAAAGCCATTAATATTTATGACATAGAAAGTGAAATAGCTTCATACGAATTTATTATAAAACCTCCATGGTATAAAACATTATTGGCATACTTTGGATACTTTATATTAGCGATTTTTGTTGTAATAGTTATTGTAAAAATATATACACGAAGGTTAGAACAAGAAAAAATTCGATTGGAGCAAATTGTTAAAGAACGTACCGAAGAAGTTGTTAAGCAAAAAGATGAAATTGCTGATAAGAATAGAAGTATTACGGATAGCATAGAATATGCAAGTCGCATACAAAAAGCAATATTGCCATCAAAAGAATTCTCAGAAGAAATTCTTCCTGAACATTTTATACTATTCCGACCACGTGATATTGTAAGTGGAGACTTTTACTGGATGACAAAAAAAGGTAATAATGTTGTTATTATTGCTGCAGATTGTACGGGACATGGTGTCCCTGGAGCTTTTATGAGTATGTTGGGAGTTTCATTTTTAAATGAAATTGTAAATAGGCACGAAGTTACTTCTGCAGGAGATATTTTAAATAGTCTAAGAAGAGATATTAAGAAAACATTAGGGCAGGAAGGAAAAGAAGGAGAAGCTAAAGATGGAATGGATATAGCTCTTTGTATAATCGATCTGGAGAAAATGAAAATGCAATACGCGGGAGCATACAATCCATTATATATATTCCGTAACAATGAATTAATAGAAGTAAAAGCTGATAGGATGCCAATTGGAATATATGTTAAAGAAAAAGAATCTTTTACAAATAATGTGATAGATCTTTATAAGGGAGATGTATTCTATATATCTTCTGATGGTTATCAAGATCAATTTGGAGGAGAAGATGGCCAGAAGTTTAAAACTAAAAACTATAAACAATTTCTACTTGATATTCATCAAAAACCGATGGCTGAGCAACGCGAAATACTTGATAAAAGAATTGATGAATGGAGAGGTGAATGGGAGCAGATTGACGATATTATTATTGTTGGAATAAGAGTTTAGATTATGATTTTTTAGTATTTATGAGTCAGGTTTTTTTAACCTAGCTTTTTTATTTATTAAGTTTAGGCTTTTTATATTTAGTAACTTCTGATTCTAAAAGCAATATTTTGTGCTGCAAGTAAAACAAATATTGAGATATAATCATTGAAATAAAGGATATTAATACAATGATTATTAAATCTTCAATAATCTCCGTTATTGTAAAGTTAAATAATAACAAAACAATAAAAGCAAAAACAAAAGTTATAAGTATTTGGATTAAATAGGCTCGTAACGGAAATAAATATAAAAAACTCATAATTAATAGTGCAATAATAGCAATGTTAAAGCTTCCGTTCCCGTACTTAATGAAAATTATTGATTTAAAGAAAGACCAGGTAAGAATAAATAATGAAATTGCTCCATGAATATATTTATGATGAGTTCTTATTTTTTTATAAGTTTTAACTTGATTAAAAAAAATATAAAGAATAAAAAAAAATGAGAATACTAAAAAAATTACATCGGCCTTAAAATGAATTAAAAATGTTTTATAATCAATGAGTTTTTGTAAAATTATTATATCATAAAAAGCAAATGCTGAAGAGCAAATAATTAACGAAATTGTTAAGTATTTTGATCTTAAATTGTTTAAAAAACACAATCTTTTATTAAAGTCTATGCTGATATCCCCGGGGTTTATTAAGGTCTTTTGGAAGTTTTTCATTTCAAAAATTAATATCTCTATCAAATTTAATGAAAAATTATTACTAATAAATAAAAAACCCGCTCAAAAAGCAGTTTTGTGAACCTGGAGGGACTCGAACCCCCAACCTCCTGATCCGTAATCAGGTGCACTATCCATTATGCTACAGGTCCAATTGCGGTGCAAATATATAAAAAAAATCATCAATTAGAAGTTTTTTAATTTCACTTTTGTAAAACAATATAATATTTAAAAATGATGAATAATGCTGAGTTTTTATCCAAAATTCATTTTTTTTATTATATGGATTTAACAAACCAGAAAATATTATGTTCTTAATAAGTAATAATCATTTTATAGATATTAAACTTCACACTAATCTATAAATTTGTAACTTGGGGTATTGAATAATGAATTGCATTTTTTAAATTAAAACTACACTGATGAAAAAAATTATTAAATGGTTCGTTCGAATTTTTCTTATTCTTATTGGTTTAATAATTATTTTATTAATTGTTATTCCTATGTTCTTTAAGGATGAGATGTTAGCAAAGGTTAAAAAAGAGATTAATAATAACATAAATGCTAAGGTAGAATTTGTAGATTTTAAATTATCCTTAATTAAAACATTTCCTGATTTGAATCTTGGCCTAAAAAAGGTTTCTGTTAAAGGTATTAATCAATTTGAGGGAGATACATTAATGTATTTTGAGTCGTTTAATGTTCAAGTTAACTTAATGAGTGCAATAAAAAAGAATTTAGTTGTTAAAGGTATTGTGCTCAACGAGCCATTTATAAATGGAATGGTTTTGGAAGACAGTTCTGCTAATTGGGATATAGCCAAACCATTTGAAGAGATTCCGGACACAACTTTTACTGAGAACCAAGTTATTTCAGACGATACTACAAGCGAAACAATGGATTACCGTATCGATTTACAGAAATTTAAAATTAAAGATGCGAAAATTAGATATCAGGACGAAACATCGAACATAAAAGCATCCATTAATAATCTTAATTTTCTTGTTAAAGGAGACTTAGGAACAGATCAATCTGATATATCAATTAAAACCTCTATTGATGCTATTAATGTGAAGATGGGAGGGATTAAATACATGAAAAACGCCACATTTGGTTTCGATGCAACAATAGCTGCCGACATGGAAAATATGATATTTACTTTTAAAGAAAATTCATTGTCATTAAACGATATAGCATTAGGATTCGAAGGTGTAATTGAAATGCTTGAAGAGGATATTAGCGTTGATGTTAAATTTGGTACTAAAAAAACAAGTTTTAAATCTTTGCTTTCGATGGTTCCTGCGATTTATTTAGAAGGATTCGAGGAGTTAAAAACATCGGGAAATCTTGCTTTGAGTGGTGATGTAAAGGGAACGTACAACGAAACACAAATGCCTATAGCTAATATAAGATTAGTTGTTGAAAACGCAATTATTCAGTACCCTGATTTACCTAAATCAGTTGATAATATAAATATTGATCTTGCAGTATTTTACGATGGTGTTATTGACGATAAGACAAAAGTTGATTTAAATAAGTTTCACATAGAATTAGCAGGAAATCCATTTGATATTGCAATGCATATACAAACTCCATTTAGTGATCCTTATATTGAAGGTTCTGTTAATGGACATATCGTATTAAATACTTTAACCGATGTTCTGCCTTTGGAGGAAATGAGTTTAGATGGAGAAATAACTGCTAATATTAATATAGCTGGGAATTTGTCAAGCATCGAAAATGAAAATTATGAAGATTTTAAAGCTGCGGGTCAGTTGCAATTAAAAGATTTTGTTTTTGAAAGTGCAGACTTACCTGCAGCTTTTAAGATAATAGAGACTACATTTAATTTTACTCCTCAATATTTAGAATTAAAAACGTTTAAAGCAGAAATAGGTGAGAGTGATTTTAATTTAAATGGGAAGATTGAGAATTATATCTCATACGCTTTAAGTGATGGAACTTTAAAAGGGGATTTCATTTTTAAATCATCAAATATTAATGCGAATGAATTTATGACTGAAACTACAGAAGATTTTAGTGAAGATGAAGTAGAAATAAGCGTTGCAGATACAGCTTCTGAAGTGAGTATAATTGAAATACCGGAAAATATTGATTTTAAATTAGTTTCTACGCTAGATAAAATTATTTATGATCAAATGGATATCACTGATTTAACAGGTACTTTCTTGGTAAAAGATCAAAAAGTAATGATGAATAATTTAAAAATGAATTTGTTGGATGGATATTTTGGTGTCGATGGTGAATATAACACTCA
>JAQIBH010000174.1 GCA_027859205.1 Bacteroidales bacterium
TTCTTTCAGATTTGCAGTCACCCACAACACCCTTGCCAATCGCTAATGCTTCCTATCAACTCGGCGCATACAGAGACTTACACTCTGTCAGATTATTACCATGCCCGACATACTAAAAAGCCACCCCTTGTAGGAATGGCTCATTATTTCATAATATAAAATTTTTAGTTATTAAAATCTATCTTCTTCTTTTTCCAATAAGCAAAAACGGATAAGGAAACTATTAAGAAAATACTTACATATACAAACTTAGGTACAGGAACAGGATCACCACCTGCGTACGAATGTAATCCGGATAAGTAATAATTCACACCAAAGTATGTCATTAGTACAGATGCAAATCCAAATAATGCTAAAACATTAAATGCAAAAAATCCTTTTAGCTCTTTAATCATTCTTGAGTGCGTTACAAAAGCATATACAATTATAGTTATTAAGGACCATGTTTCTTTTGGATCCCAGCCCCAATATCTTCCCCAAGATTCATTAGCCCATACAGCACCTAAAAATGTTCCAATTGTTAGAAGATATAATCCAATTGTTAAAGACTTATAGTTAATAACTGTAAGTTCTTCAATGGTAGATTGAATATTTGATTTATTCTTTCCTGAAGATAATGAATAAAGAATTAGAACAATAATTCCGATAATTGCTCCTAAGCCTAAGAATCCGTAACTACCTGTAATTATTGAAACATGAAGTGTTAACCAGTATGATTGTAGCACTGGAACCAAATTAGTAATTTGGGGGTCCATAAAACTTAAATGTGCAACCATTAATGTAAATCCACCTAAAACAGATGTTGCAGCCAAAACAAACGATGATCGTTTACTAAATAAAAATCCTGCCAAGATGGTTACCCACGAAATAAAAATCATGGATTCATAACCATTGCTCATTGGGGCATGTCCAGATACATACCAACGTATAGCTAAACCTAAAGTATGAAAGCCAAACCCAACAATCATAAGACCAGTATAGGCCTTAAGTATTAGTCCCGACTTTTTATTTTGTGATATTATACCATACATCAAAATAATTAAAAGAAGCGTACCTAAGCCAGCATAGAAAGGAAACAGTATATCATAAATTCCGGATTTATAATAGAACATCTCAGCTTTCACTTTTTTCATACTTGGAAGTTCGTATTGTGCAAAATTTCTTTGATAAGCCATTATTGACTTTATAACTTCATTGGCTTGTAAATAATCTCCAGTAGTTGCCCCAATTTGAACACCTTCAGCAAATAAATTAACAACATTTTTTAAGTAAAGAGAATCTTCACTACTTGAAACAAATTTATATGCTTCTTTAGGTGCACGCCACTTCAGTAACGGATCACCAACGGGGAAAATCTTCATGAATTCACCCGTATAAATCATATAGCAAATATTTAGTCTTTCATCGACCTTCATTATTTCCTTATCGAATTTATTTCTTGCACTTGCTGGTTTCGCATATGCAGCATCCAAATATCGTTTGATTTTATATTCGTTTGTCTGCATATCAACAATATCAGTAAATGCAGCGTAATCACCTTTAATTCTTAAAACAGTTTTTACTTCCGCATTAGAAACTTTAATCATTGGTACATGTTTCCAGTTTCCAAAATCTAAATATAAACCCAGAAAAACCTGCATTGGAGAGTATCCATCAAAATTGGTTTCTCGCGAAACTTTTCGCAAAATATCATTACTTAAGGTATAAAGCGGTTCTGTTCGCCCTTTATGATCTTGAACCAAAACTTTACCAAATTCGTTTGCAATAGATTTTTCAACAACGAGTTTTTGGCCTTGCTTGCCTGCAGACAGATTCTGAGAATTTGCCGCAAATGAAAAAGCTAAAAACAAAATCAAAAAACTTGCAACTTTTCCACTTTTTGATTTAAAATAGTTCTTTGTTACTTTTCTAAATAGAGAATTTTTATTAATCATTGATAATAATATAAAAAGGAAAAGCATAAAATAACCAATGTAAGTTACTATCATTCCTGCAAAATCTCTACTCACCGATAAAATTGTTCCAAGTTCATCTTCATGATAAGATGATTGATAAAACCGCCATCCTTTATATTTTAAAATATGATTCATATATATAGAATAAGGCATATTTATATCCTCACTTTCATCCAATAATATAACATCACTTTTATAAGATGATGGACTACTTGAACCAGGATATCGTTCTAAAATAAAATCTTCAAGTTTCAAACTAAATGGCAATTCCATTTGTAAAGGATTAGCACTCACTTCAATTAAATGTTCTCCATTTATGAAATTTACTTTATTGCTAGTTCCTGCTCCACTCCACAGAAACAACTCTGTAAATTTATTTCCATAAGTCAATTCAAAAACTAGAGCACTTTTATTAGTTTTTTTGGTGTTATCTTCTACACTTACTGCTTTTATAACTCCTTTTTTACTAATCACTTCGGGAATTATCGAAAGATCTTTTACTTTATATAATTTCTTTTTTTCTAAAGATACCACCTCACCTAATTCATAGTCAGTTGTTGTTTGCGACATCATACTAAGTTCGCTTAAAGTATATTTAGAGTTGATCTTAAAAATATCAGCTTCAAGAGTAATTCTAATATCAACAGGATCATTTTCAACAAAACCTATTAAAATACCTTCGACATTTTTAATTTCTCCTTCCGATAATATAATATTATATCGCATCGAATTACCCTTTGCTACCACAAATGAAACTATAGGTTTTCCATAATCAGAATCAACAACAATTTCTTGTGCATTTACTACATTCCCTTTATATTTTAGCGAGTAATCAACATTTTCAATTTTGGTTTTTTTACTATACCTTTCTTTTTTAATCGACGTGAAGTTCATTTTCTTTGAATCAGAAAAAAGTATTGATCCTTTATCATTACTTATATCAAATTTTAAAAAATTATCTCGTGAAACAAACATATTTTGAGTTTGACCCTCACGAATCTGAATTACACCTTCAAATCCAATATAACGAGTGATCCCTGCTCCTATTAACATTAAAACAAAAGCTAAATGAAAGAGTAAAATGGTTAATTTCTGTCTTTTATACAATTTAAGTTGAAAAATTTGACCAATTAAATTAACAACCATTAATAACATTAATAATTCAAACCATTTGGTATTATAAACAATAACTTGCGCAGCTAATGCACCAAAATCGTTTTCATAAAATGTTGCAAAAGCCATCGACATTGCAAACACTATAAATAAAACTCCCATAAACCAGGGAGTAAATAAAAAAATATTTTTCTTTTTCATCATATTCTTTTGGTTTAAATTATTATCCCATTTTAGCAATCAAAATAAGCTTATCTTTATTTATAATTTTTATGTTGGGGCATTTATCATCTATAATTTTATCTTCGGAAAATTCTTTTAATATTCGAACAACACTTTCTTTTGCCATCCCAGATAATTCACCTAATTCTTGTCTTGATAAAACCATAGTAAAATTGTCTGATTTATGAATTTCATCTGCCAGATATATTAATGTTTCTGCCAAACGACCATGCATCTTTTTCTGTGTATGACTTAAGAATTTATAAAACGTACCAAGTGCTTTTTGACTTATATCTTGTAACCAACCTACAGCAAATTTACTATTTTGATGTATCAATTCTTTTAGTACATCCATTTTAATAAAACATGCACAAACATCGGTTAATGCAGCTACCGAATAATGATGTCTCTGATCGACAAATGTACCTGGACCCGCAATTAATTGCATAGGTTTAGCAATACCAACCATCATTCTTTTATTGTCGTATCCCTCGATATATATTTTAGCCATTCCGTGAACTAAAAAAACTGCATTTGAAGTAGGTGAACCTTGTTTGAAAATTATTTCACCAGGCTTAAAATCAGCTTGGAATTTATTTTCATTTACAAATTTAATTTCCTCTGTAGTTAAATTTTGGAAATTTTCCCACCCGCGATCACACTCTGAACAAGATATATTTTTAGTTAAATCAATCATAATTTTTTAAGATTTGCAAAATACATAATAAGATATTCAAATCCTTATTTCTTTATTGATGTATATCAATACGTATATTGATGTTAAATGTTCAAAGAAATGATTAAAATCATCTGTTATTTACGTAACAATCAATTCTCAAAAATAGCTAATAAAAACCATTTTCTCTTATTTTGTCATTATCATAATTAATTCATTTTTAAATTTAAATAATAGCTATGAAAAAAACAATCAAATTATTAAGTATTCTGTTCCTATTTGGGACAATTTTTATGTCTTGCGAAGGACCTGCCGGACTTGATGGTGTTGACGGTTTAGCAGGAGTTGATGGATTAGCAGGAGCTGATGGTAACTTAACATGTTTAGAATGCCATTCTGAAGCAGTAATGGATGTTATTACAACTGAATTTAATGCACACAAACACGGTTCTGGAACATCATTTGCTTATGCTGGAACTCGCGGTTATTGTAATCCTTGTCACGATGGTGATTCTTATCTTGAATTCGTAAGAACTGGAACTCTAATAACAGGACCTGGACTAAATCTTGAGTGTGGAACATGTCATGATAACCATGCTAGTTTAGAAGACGGTATTGATGCTCCTGTTAGAGCAGTAGGGGCAGTTGAATCCCTAATTAATTCTTCAACTTATGATCACGGTGCAGGTAATTTATGTGCTACTTGCCACGTAGCTAGATCAGATGCGGCTGATTATTACGAAACAGCTGACGCTACTTACGATCGAAAATTCACTGATGATGACATCGCAACTTATACAACTGCTGCTATTGGTCCTGCAGGAACTTCAGTATTAGTTGGTGATACACTATTTGTAACATTTGATGTACCTGTAACCCATGTATACACTAGTAGTACACATGCTGGTCCTCATCATGGTCCACAAGCTAATATGATTGCTGCGGACATGGGTTCTGTAACAGGAACAAAATTTACAAAACATACAGATTGCTCTTGGTGTCACCTTAATGACACAACTGCAACTACTGGTTATGGTCACAACTTTACACCAGACATTGGCCAATGTGATGATTGTCACGGTACTGCTGTTGATGATATTACTGATATGCAAGCTGCTGTTGCAACAAGAATTGCAGCTGTTCAAACTGAACTAGAAGTCATTCATGCAATTCATGTTGAAGACGGAGAAGTACATCCAGTATATGCTTCATTGGAAAAAGAACAATGGAATGCATTCTGGAATTTTATGTGTGTAATTGAAGATAAGAGTGAAGGTGTTCACAATTTCGGTTATGTAGATCAATTATTAACTCAAGCTGAAGGAGCTTTAGGATTATAATATTACGATATAATTTTTATAATAGAAAAGTTGTTTGGTAGAACCAAACAACTTTTTTATTTTTAAATAAAATGAATAGCAATAAGAATTAATTTATATATAGCTATATTGTGAATTGATCTAAATCATAGTTAAAGTAGTAACTCGTCATATAATAAAGTGATATTATACAACTGTATTGTTTTAACATAAAAAAATACTAATATTGTCAAAGATGTTGTTGCAGAACAATTAACTTCATTAAAAAAACAAAGGATATATAAGATGAAAAAGAGTTTATTATTTATTTTAGGAATAGTTTTAATTACTATTACATCATGTGAATATAACATAGTTGAACCTATTGTGGTTGAGTTATCTGATGAACCTGCTAGTTTTGCAACAGATATTGAACCAATATTTCAAGATAAGTGTGTGTCATGTCATACTTCAAGATCACCTATTGTAGTTACGGGTAGCGCATATGATAATTTAATTGACGGAGGTTACATTAATACTGACGATCCTGCATCTAGCGAAATATATGTTAAAGTCAATTCAGGTCATCATAGCAGTAATCCTTTAAGTCCAGAGGAAAGTGCATGGCTTCTTAAATGGATAACAGAAGGTGCAGAAAACAACTAATAAAATTTAAGGTAACATAAATAAATATTAAAAATCATGAAGAAATACACTTTCAAATTTTTCATAACATTATTAATTGCTGCAACAAGCACTATAGCATTTGCACAGGAAGAAACTGAAGAAAAAGTAGAAAAACCAGTTCGTACTCCATGGGAGGCGTCAACTTTAATAGAAAATCAAACTATTATTGGCTCATATGCAAAATCACTTGAATTAATTATACATCACCGTTTTGGTGGTATGGATAATGGATTCACAGATTTGTTTGGAATCTATGCTGCGTCAAATATACGAATGGGATTGCAATATGGAATAACCGATAAATTAACTGTTGGAATTGGAACAGAGAAAGCGAATAAGTACCAGGATGTAAATGCTAAATATGCAATTTTAACTCAAACAAGATCTGGAAGTATGCCAATTGCATTATCTGTATATGCGAGTGTAACACTTGATTCCAGAGAAGATCAATTTTTTGGTGATAATTACGCATTCACAGATCGCTTCTCATACTTTACACAGGTAATTGTTGCTCGAAAATTTACCGATGCATTATCGGTACAAATAGCCCCAAGTTATTCTCATTTTAACTCAGTTGACAGTGTTTTTCAAAATAATAAAGGTGGAGTTATGATTGGCGGCCGTTATAAATTTACAGGTACAATGTCGGCCATGTTTGAATATCACCAACCAATAAATATTAATACTCCTCGTGATTATGCTACAGATATTCAGCCAGGACTTGCTTTTGGATTAGAAATTAGTACACCTACACATGCTTTTCAGGTATTTGCCACAAATTACCAGGGTATTATGGCTCAAAAGAATTATATTATGAATACAAACAAAATTGATGGTGAAGGATTATTATTAGGTTTTAATATTATTGTGAGATTCCAATAAAAAACCTATTACTTTACTTTATAAAATAAAGCACCGAGTTAAACTCCGGTGCTTTTTTTATATGTTTTGGTTAATATTTTACCAAATAAAACGAATCAAAGAATATTATCAAGATAATAAAGAATATATAATTAAAATAACCAAAGATATTCCAATACCAACGAAAAGGAATCCAATTGCTTTTACCAGATTCAATTTCCATTTTGTAATTTCTTTTTCAACTATAAGTGCTTCCAAACGACCTGATTCCTTAAGTTCTTCATATTCTTTTGGTCGATCTTCTTTAAACTCATCCAAAGGAACAAGTCCTGTAAAAATAACTGTATCCATTGGGAATGCTTCAGGACGGAAATGAGTATGGAAAAAATGTACGGTAAAGATAAAACCAGTTGCAAGCAATGCTTCATCACTATGGATAATCTGCACTACATTAATAACCCAACCAGGTAAAGCTTTTGAGAAAAATTCAGGGAACCACAACATTAAACCAGAAAATCCAATTACAGCTACTCCCCAGAATACGGCCATATAATCAAATTTTTCCCAATATGTCCATCTTCCGTAATTTGGACGCGGACCTTTCCATACAAACCATCTTAAAGTTGCCCATAAATCTCTCCAATCCTGCATATTAAACATTAATGAATTACCCCCAAAAATAAACTTCTTAAATGATTTTTTTCGTTTAATTTTTAGTACCATCAATGAATAAAGATGAAAGCCAAAATAGCCAAAAGTTAATATAGCACCAAACCTGTGAATCAAGCTGGCATTATAAGCACCTCCGAGAGCATTAGCTAAAGCTTTTGCCCAATCCATATGTGCAAATTTTATTATCATTCCAGTTAATGCAAGTAGGATAAAACTAATAATTACGAAAATATGTGTGATTCTTTGACTATATGAAAACCGTTTAACATATTTGATTGCCCCTATTGGTTTTGCATGTTTATTCTTTTTTCTCTCCATTATTGACCTAGGGATCCATAAAAGTGTATGAATTCCATAAAATCCAAAAACACCAACTAACAAAAATGTCATCGCCCAAAAGGCATAATATAATGCAGGATATTTATTTTTATCATTATGAGTTGCGTGTGTTAAATAGCCTGTAAATCTCTCGTTAGCATCTGGATGACATTTTTGACAGGTTGCAACAATATTATGAATTCCAACTTCGGAATCAGGATTGTTAACTCTTAAAATTTTATGCGCTCCATGGCAATCAGAACATCTTGCAGTTTCTAAATAACCCAACTGATAAGCTTTGCCATGATAAGTATCTAAATATGTTTTTGATAAATCTTCATGACAAGAACCACATTGATGAGTTATCTCAGTCATAAATTCATCCTGATCGATGTTTGAAATAACATGTGCAGAATGACAATTAGCACAAGTTGGATATTCTTTATCGGGATTATCTTGCGCTATTGAATGCACACTTGCCAAATACTCATCAGATATTGGTTTATGACATTTTGCACAAGTTGACGGAATGTTTTTCGGATGAACTGATGAATTTTCATCAGTATCTTTTAACATATTATGAGTTGTGTGACAATCGGTACAAACCGCAGTTATGGTTAATCCTTTTTCTTCCAAACTTTTACCATGCACGCTTGAGGAATAATCCAAATAAGCATCAACTTCTTTTAATCCTTTCCCTTCAATTGCTTTATTATCTTTAGAATGACACTCACCACATAAATTTGGTATATTGGTTCTATATGTTGGTCCCGAATCGTCATACCTGGATTTAACTTTATGGCTACCATGACAATCAGTACAATAGGGTGCATTTTCATCATTTCTAAAATAAGCCTGCCCATGCCCGCTTGCGAAATATATATTCGATACTTCTGCATGGCAATTATCGCAATCTACTTCCCTTGCTGTTTCACATGGCCTTGCTAAATGTGTAGAGACATCAGTATGACATTTTACACATGTTATATTTTTATGTTCGTATTTATCTAAGTCTGCTCTTTCAACTTTTAACGAAACTTTTTCTCCATCAACAATTTTATGTATATCATCTTTGCCATGACAAGTTAAACAAGACTTGTCCGACATTGTTGCCATTATATTCTGTGTATTAATCTTATGCGGTGGATGACAATTGGTACAAGCTGGAATTGCTCCCGGTGATTCTTCCCATAATTCACCTTTAATGACTTTTGTATGTACATCTTCAATTCTCGCATGACATTGCATACAAGTTTCCGCAATATTATTAACAGAAATAGAAGAATTTGGACTTGTGTGTGGTAAAACTAAATGGTTACCATGGCAATCATTACAAGTTGCCGTAACAATTAATCCTCTTTCAAATAATCCCTTTCCATGAATACTCTGGCTATAATTATCAATAATATTATGCTGTGTGATATGATATGCACGTGTAACAGGTGCTCCTTCTTTATGACATTTCCCACACAAAACGGGAATATTCATTTTATAAGTTAAAGATTTAGGATTTGATGGAGGTAAAATAGTATGTTCTCCATGACATTCTACACAAGTGGGTGCATGTGGTTCATTTAATTTTAATGCCTGGCCATGTATCCCTTTATAAAACTCATTGTCTGCAATTTCATGACAACCACCACAATTAACTTTACTTAAATTTTCATTATGAGGAAAATCATTAACATTGGCATCTTTATGACATGAAGCACAAGAAACAGATTTATGAACTGAATTTTTTAAAATATTTCCATCAACATACATTGATTTCACCATTCCATCTTTTTCCGATGTTAATTCAGTATCTTCATGGCACATAAAACAGTCTTCATCAGACTGACCATATACTGTTAAAACTTGCAGGAAAATAAAAAATAAAAATATATAAGTTGTTTTTATTTCAATAAATTGTTTGAAAATCATGGGTTTACTTTTTGTTTTTGTTTCGTAAATATATCTCAATTTGATCAAATCTTCAAATTTTTTCTAACCAAATTTCGGATATCTATATCAATGCAAAATGCCAATTAAAGAAGTATAATGACTATTAAATATCATTAAATAAGCTATTATAAATCGTTGAAATTGATTTATTAAAAATAACATTCGTTAATATTTTGTTACATTAATTATAGAAAAATCCTTTGACATTTAATAATAAATGATTTAATTGCATATTAGAAAAATTTAATCTTTTTATAAAAATCTTTATTGTTATATTAACCCTTAATAACCTAATCAAAAAATGAAAATTGTTTTACTAATTAAGTTTATTATTATTAGTTCATTTTTCTTTTTTTTCACTTCTAATTCTCAAGCTCAGCAAGATGATGAAAAAGTCGAAATGCCTGAATCTAATAATACTTGTCTTAAATGCCATGGGCACAAATATTATTCGTTCTATAATAAAAATAAAGAGCTGAACGAGCGCAAATTAATGAATCCTTATTTTGTTATTGATTCAATTAGCTATCTACAAGGTGAACATAAAGCTCTTTCTTGTTCTGATTGCCATTCAGAGGTTTATGAAACATATCCTCATAAGTGTGAATTAAAAATTGAACCAAAACTAACTTGTGTAGATTGCCATGATTTTGAAGAAATAGCTTCTGAAGTGAAGAAAAGCGTACATATGGAAGCTTTTGAAGCTTTTCATTGTGAATTATGTCATGATCCTCATTCGAATAAATTAGTGAAGTCTAATATGGCTGAACTAGTCCAATATAATAATAACAGGTGTTTAAGTTGTCATAATAATGTTGATAAATATCAGATATATGCTACTCATGAAAATCCAAAATTAATTGACACACACGATTGGTTGCCAAATCAAGCTTTACATTTTGCACGTGTTCGTTGTATTGAATGCCATACTGCAGTTACAGACACTGCCGATGCTGTTCACCATATTGTTCCAAAAGAACAAGCTGTCCGTAATTGCGTTGAATGTCATTCTTCAAATTCATCACTGCGTGACAAGCTATATAAACATCAATCAAAAGAAGATCGCGCAGAATTTAACTTTTATAATTCCTTTATTCTTAATGATGCGTATATTATTGGAGCAAATAGAAATAGTTATGTCAATTTAATAAGCTTAATTATTTTTGGTCTTACATTATCAGGAATATTTTTTCATACACTTTTAAGAATTATTAAACGTAAATAAAATGAGCAATAATAAATTATATCTTTATCCTATTTGGTTAAGAATATGGCATGCAATAAATGCCATTAGTATAATACTCTTAGGTATTACAGGCATTAGTATGCAATTTACGAATCTAGAATCACCATTGATTAGATTTAATTCTGCTGTTTCTATCCATAATTTTATTGGAGTAGTTATTATAGTAAGTTTTATATTCTTTTTTATTGCAAGTATTATTACCGGGAATAACAAACATTATAAACTTAAGTTAAAGGGTTTAATTGATAGATTGTATAAACAAGGGAAATATTATGTTTTTGGATATTTGAAAGGAGAACCAAAACCATTTCATATTACCGCCGAGGAAAAATTTAATCCTTTACAAAAGGTTTCTTACGTTGGAACAATGTATATGTTAGTTCCTATTGTTATAATTACGGGTGTTGCATTATTATTTCCCGAAATGATTATAGAAAAATTTTATGATATGAGTGGAATTAGGTTGACTACTTTTTTCCATTCGATAGCTGGATTTTTCATCCTAATTTTTTTAATAATTCATTTATATGTAATTACAATTGGTAAAAATCCACTAAAAAACTTTAAAAGTATAATAACTGGATACCATGAATCAGAGTAAAATAGCTTAAATTAATTATTGATTATAATAAAAATCCTCATGTAATTTACATGAGGATTTTTATTATAATATAAGTAATCTCCATTTTTACAAGTCCCTATTAATATAATACTTATATACATAGATATATGTTTCTATATTTATAAAAAACTAGAATATGATAACTTTATAACTTATTTAATTTGTAAAATACTTTAAAAATATTATTTTTGATTTAATTAATGTCTTTTAAAAAGTATATTATTAATTTATAAATGAAAGGAAATGAATATGAATTTAAAAAAATTACTACTAATTGTTTGTTCTGTTTTTCTTGTAGTTAGTTTAACAAAAGCACAAGACCATGAATACATAGGTGCTGCTAAATGTAAAATGTGCCATAATAAAGAGGTAAAAGGAAAACAATACGATGTATGGAAAGAAAAGTCTCATGCGAATGCATATGAAACATTAGCAAGTGAAGAAGCCAAAAAATTCTCAGCTGATGCTCAGAATGATCCTAAATGTTTAAAGTGCCATTCAACTTATCATTCAGCTAGTGCTGATTTAATGGCTACAATTAAAGCTGAAGAAGGTGTTTCTTGTGAATCTTGCCATGGACCAGGAAGTGTTTATAAATCAATGTCTATTATGAAAGACCACCAAAAAAGTTTAGATAATGGTCTTATTATTCCTACGGAAGCTCTTTGTAAAACTTGCCATAACGAAGAGAGTCCTACATATAAAGTATTTAATTATAAGGAAGCTTTAGCAAAAATTGCACATCCAAACCCGTTATCAGAATAATACTTCATAACAATAATATAAAAAACTCCTTAATTAATTAAGGAGTTATTTGTTAATACTAGGTTATTTCATCATTACAAGTAAGCTACCTGTAACGTAAGCCACTACCCACCATAAATAAGCATATAATGTATACCTGTGTAACTTCTTTGGCACTTCGGTTCCCGCAGGATTTTTATAATAAAACTTCCAAATTAATACAACATCAATCAACATTGCAATTAATGCCGAATATCCTAAAAAACCGTGGATTGTAAATGGTGAATTAGTTGATCCGATTATCATACAGATAGTAGCTGTAATATCAAGAACAATACCCACAGTAATAAATAATAAAACGGCCTTTACAAGCTTCCTTTTTCTTTGCTCGGTAATTACACCAATTGAATAAGATATTAAGGCAAGTGTTACTACAATTGCACCAATCATTGAAATAGTTTTCATAATAAAATATTTAATTTATAGTTACATTAATTTAAAAGCAGAATACATTTTTAATTTCATCAGTAAAAGAATAAAATTCAATAATAACAAAAGATACCGAAGCAAATAAAAAATTATTTTTGTGTTATTTTAAATTTAAATTAGTTTAATAACAAATGAAACAAGCAATTCTGAATAAATTCTGAAGATGTTAGGAACTGCTTTACTCCTTGTTTCAATTTCAAAAAATCGAAGTTGATATTGAGTATGTTAGGGAATCAGAGAGGCTTTTATCTCTTTCTATGTTGTTAAGCATAGTGATAATTGAAATGGAATTAATAAAAAAGGCTACCCACCACGGATAGCCTTATATTAAAAATATATACTATAAATTATACTCTTTTTCTTTTAAAGTAGTGAGTATGCAATAACTCATGTGATTTATGTCCAAGTGGTTCTCCAAGGAATTCCTTATATATTTGAGCAACTTCAGGATTCTCATGAGATTTACGTATTTCCATACCTTCATCTTCACGATAGATTGCATCAGCACGTTTTTGACGAATTTCAAGAGTAGTTGGAATTGGTTGGCCTCCACCACCTATACAACCACCTGGGCAACCCATTACCTCAACGAAATGATAATTAGCTGAACCATCTTTTATTGCATCCATAAGCTGATGAGCATTTTTCAAACCATGTGCTACGGCTGTTTTTAACTCAACACCTTCAAGGAAACTCCATGCAGGCAATACATTCTCAATTTTCACTGAAGCTTCGCGAACACCTTCCATTCCACGAACAGCGGTAATGTTTAAGTTTTCGAATGGCACTTCTCTGCCTGTTACTAATTCGTAAGCAGTTCGAAGAGCAGCTTCCATTACACCCCCTGTTGCTCCAAAAATTACAGCAGCACCGGTTGATTTACCCATAAGGCTATCAAAGTTCTCATCAGGTAATGTGTCAAACTCAATACCTGCTTGTTTGATCATTACAGCAAGTTCACGTGTAGTAATACCTAAATCAACATCTTGAAAACCACTACTTCTCATTTCTGGTCGTGCAGCCTCG
Organism: Bacteroidales bacterium; assembly: GCA_027859205.1. Lineage (GTDB taxonomy): Bacteria > Bacteroidota > Bacteroidia > Bacteroidales > UBA12077 > UBA12077. The sequence goes on from JAQIBH010000174.1 coordinate 13,874, forward strand.
AATTTTTTAGCTGTACAAGGCATTATAGATACACAAACAATTTTTGCTGGATCTATATTTTTCTTTTGAGCGTAATATGTTTTAGCTAATGCTCCAAACATTTGTTGAGGTGACTTACATGTTGATAAGTTATCTAAATATTCAGGATACAAATGTTCAATAAACTTTATCCATCCAGGAGAACAAGAAGTAAACATTGGAATTTTTACACTTTCATCCTTATCAACTAATACTTTCTTAAGTCTTGTAAGTAACTCAGTACCTTCTTCCATAATTGTTAAGTCGGCAGTAAAATCAGTATCAAGAACTGAATCAAAGCCTAATCGTCTTAAAGAAGCAGCCATTTTACCAGTAACAATATTACCTGGCTCCATACCAAAATCTTCACCTAAAGCAATACGAGTAGCTGGTGCAGTTTGAACAATAACATGCTTGTCAGGATCGTAAATAGCATCCCAAACCTGATCGATATAGTTCTTTTCAATTAATGCTCCTGTTGGACAACGGTTTACACACTGACCACAATTTGTACAAACTACATCGTACATAGGATTTTCGAAGAAAGTCGAAATCTTCATATGATTACCCTTATACGCTACACCTAATGCACTAACTTGTTGTAAATCATGACAAGTTCTTACACAACGTTGGCAACGAATACATTTGCTATCATCTTTTATGATAGATGAAGATTGCTTATCGATTGAATAATTCTTCCCAGGAACAAGATCAATAAACATATGTTCGTTTGTAACCATCTCGCTGGCTAAATCTTGCAATTCGCATTTAGTATTTTTATAACACTTGGTACAATCTGCATTATGTTCCGTAAGTAATAATTCAATAATATGCTTACGGGCATTTCTTACTTTATATGTATTTGTATGTATAACCATTCCGTCTTGTGCAGGCGCTGCGCATGAAGCAACCAGATTTCGTGCACCTTCTTGTTCAACAACACATACTCGGCAGTTTCCTGCTACACATAAATCTTCGTGATAACAAAGAGTAGGAATATGTATATTCAATTCCTTTGCAGCATCAAGAACAGTTTTTCCAGCTTCAACGCTAATGTCGATTCCGTCTATTTGTATATTTACTGTATTAGCCATGTTTATTTAAATTTTATTTATTTCATCAGTAAACTCGCTGACGCCTACCTGTTGGCAGACAGAGCAGTCAATTTAATTAGTAAATTATTTCTTCTTTAAAGTTATTGACGATAGAAGAGTAAGAATTTGCCACAGATTGACCTAAACCGCATTTAGCAGTTACTTTCATCGTGTCAGCCAATTTTTGTAATGTTTGCAAATACGAAGATGGCTTATCGCCATTCTTTACTGCTTCGATACCCAACTTAAGTTGCTGACAACCTATACGACAAGGTGTACATTGGCCACAAGATTCTTCCTCAAAAAATTCTATGTAGTTTTTTAATACATTATACATAGATCGAGTACTATTAAAAAGCTTCATAGAACCTCCAGTTGGAACACCTTCGAATCCTATAATTGTTTCTTTGAATTTTTTTCTTGGTACACAAAAACCTGATGCACCACCAACCTGAACAGCTTTAGTATCATCATCACCAAAATCTTCTACAAAATCTTCTACCGACATACCTAACTCTAATTCATAAATTCCAGCAACAGGAGTATCTCCAGAAATAGAGAATACTTTCGAACCTCTTGAATCTTTAGTTCCTAAATCGTGAAATTTACCAGATCCTATTCTGCAAATCATAAATGCATAAACTAAAGTTTCAACATTATTGATTACGGTTGGTTTATTTCTAAAACCAGAAATTGTTGGAAATGGTGGTTTGTTTCTAGGCTCACCACGTTTACCTTCCATTGATTCGAATAAAGCACTTTCTTCTCCACAAATGTACGCTCCAGCTCCCATTACAATATGAATTGTAAAATCAAATTCTATTTCTTTTAACTCAGTATGAAAATCAACTAAAGCTTTTTCTAAATCTGCCTTTAAGAATTGATATTCTCCTCTTAAATATATATAGCCTTGCTTTGCACCAATAACTTTAGCGCAAATAGCCATTCCTCCAAATACTTTTAAAGGAACCCTTGTTAAGATTTCACGATCCTTAAATGTTCCCGGTTCACCTTCATCAGCATTACAAACAACATATTTTTCCTTTTCTGATTCTTGTGAAGCAAATTTCCATTTTAATCCAGTAGGGAAACCTGCACCACCGCGCCCTTTTAATCCTGAATCTAGCATTTCTTTTAAAATATTTTCGTTTGATCTTTTTAGAATATCAAACAAAACATCTTTGTATACACAATCTTCGCTGAAAATAATGTCTACTCTTTTAAGTTTTTTATGTGGCATAATTATTATCTCCTTTAAGTATTAACAATTATTTATTTTTCATATAATCACCAACAATTTCGCTAACTTTTTCTGGTGTTAGTTCGGTGAATACTTCATCATTAATAAGCATTGCTGCACCTTTGTGACACCAACCCAAACAGTTTGTTTCTAATAGAGTAAACTTATTGTCTTGTGTAGTTTCACCAAGCTTAACTTTCAGTAATTCTTCTAAAGTTTCAATGATTTGCTTTTTACCTTTCATATCGCAAGAAATTGTTCTGCATATACGAATTACATACTTACCTCTTGGTTTGGTATCAAGGAAAGAATAAAATGTAGCTGTACCATAGACTAATGCTGCAGACATATCTAACTCTCTTGCAACTTCAGTCATAGCATGATCTGAAATAAACCTTTTTTTAGTGATTATGCCTTGCAAAATTGGAAGTAAACTCTCTCTGACTCTTCCGTGCTTGTCAGCTAAACCTTTAACTAATTCTTTAATTTCTGGCATTTCGATTTAGTTTTATTTAATTATTGTTATTTTTTTGTCGTGTTTTTATTTAACTATAATTGTTTTTGAAAATTTATTTTCGAAGTAAAAATAGAGTTCATATGTACAAAAGAACATGACATTTCTTAGAGTTTAATATGACAAAAGTCACATTAAAAGACTGATACGAGTACAACACGCTGATAAAAAGAATATTAACAATTACATATGTTGACAAACATACCTAATTGGTATTTATGTCCAAAAACTTAGTATTTTTACACTAAACATATTGACTTTCATGCGCTTATAAAAGAAAATAAGAGTTATGAATCTTATTTTCTTTTTTGATTTAATTACAATAACATAATTGTATTTTTTGAACTATTAATATTAGGTAATATTTGTACCAAATAAAAAAATGACGCTTAAAGCGCCATTTTCATTATTCTATAATTGTCATTTCATTAAGTAAATGCCTTGCTCCAGCAAATTTATCGACAATAAAAAGTAAATATCTAATATCCAGTGTAACATTTCTACTTCGTTCCGGATCTAATTCCATATCGCTCATTATACCATCCCAAGCACGATCGAAGTTAAGACCAATTAAATTCCCATCGGCATCCAAAACCGGACTACCAGAATTTCCACCTGTAGTATGGTTTGTTGCAATGAAGCATATCGGAACAGTTCCATTTACTTCATATCTTCCGAAATCCTTTTCTTTATATATTTCTTTTAATTTATCAGGAACATCATAATCATATATTTTAGGATTATCCTTTTCGATTACACCATCCAAAGTTGTGTAAAATTTGTAATCTATGGCATCTTTAGGTGAGAATCCCGCTACTTTTCCATAAGATACTCTCATTGTAAAGTTTGCGTCAGGAAATAACACTTTATCTTTTTGCATTTTCATTAATCCTTTCATATAAGCCCTATATAGATATTGAGCTCTACCATTTAATGAATCATTTACAGGAAATATTTCCTCTTTGTATACTTTATTAAATGATTTATAAAATTTATATACAGGATCATTAGCTAGCTCTTTAATTCCTTCTTTTGATTCAAGAAGCTTTTGCGTTTTTTCTTGATTAGTAAAAACAGTAGATTTATACATTGACTCTACGTATGGTTTATAATTCTGAACAGCAACATCTTCCAATTCTGGATGAAATTTCTGATCGACATTTAAGAAATACATTGGAAGCAATTCTATAAATATATCTTTATCTATTGCTTGCACGTAATCCTTATAAAACGACTTCATCATTTTATTAAGCCTTTCCACCTCACCATTTAATGCTTCATCATCATCTGATTCAGACATTTTAATCAAGCCATCAAATCTGGAAGCAAACCTAACGATCTCTACAGACATTACTGCTTCTCTGTAGAAGTCTGAAGCTACGATATACTTTTCAATCTCGTTATAAACCTTTGCTAATTCAGGTACAAGGTTATTATATTCATCATTCTTACTAGCCCAATCATTAAATTGCGCCTCCAACTCAAGTTTCTTTTCATATGTATTTAATCTATTCAGTCCTATTATTTCACCTTTCCATCGTTTCCATGAATTACTTGCACCAGCATTTTTACTAGCGTATTTAATCCTTACTGTATCATTAACTTGCATATATGCATTCATTATATCAATGCGTTTATCTCTTACTTTAATTCTATTCGGATTTCGTACATCTTTAATAAGCTTTATTGCATCGGAAGTAATATAATAAGATGTTCCACCCGGGTAACCTAAAACCCACGTAAAGTCACCTTCGTTCAATCCTTTTATAGAAATAGGTAAAAACTTCTTTGGTTTATATGGTACATTATCAGCTGAATATTCTGCTGGATTATTATCTTTATCAGCGTAGATTCTAAAAATAGAAAAATCTCCGGTATGACGAGGCCACATCCAATTATCGGTATCGCCACCAAACTTACCAATAGCTGATGGTGGTGCACCAACTAAACGTACATCCTTATATTCTTTGTAAATAAACAAAAAGTACTGATTGCCATAATAAAATGGTTTAATACTTACTTTTAAGTCTGTTTCTCCTTCGCTTTCTTCTTTAATTGTTTTTATATTTTCGCTAATTATTTCTTGTCTCTCCTTTTCAGAGAATTCTTTCTTAACACCTTTTAAAACTTGGTCTGTAACATCTTCTATTCGGTTTAAGAAGGTGACTTTTAAATCAGGATTTGGAAGTTCTTCTTGCTGATTCATTGCCCAAAATCCATCGGTTAAATAATCGTTTTCAATGGAACTATGTTTTTGTATTTCGCCATAACCGCAATGATGATTTGTTAATAGTAAACCTTTATCGGATACAAGTTCACCGGTACATCCTCTTCCGAAAATTACAATAGCATCCATTAAACAAGCTTTATTAATACTATAGATATCATCAGCGGAAAGTTTAAATCCTTTTGCCTGCATATCTTGAATATTAAACTTTTCTATTAATAAAGGAATCCACATTCCTTCATCTGCTTTATTAAGATTTACAAATCCAAAAAAAAGTAAGATAAAAGCTATTGCAATTTTTTTCATATTAAAATTTATTTAATCATTTATAAAATCATCTAATTCGGTATATAATTTTTGTATTGGCAAACCCATTACATTAAAGAAAGATCCGTTAATTTTTTCTACTCCTATATAACCAATCCATTCTTGAATGCCATAAGCACCAGCTTTATCGAATGGCTGGAAATGGTTTATATAATAGTCTATTTCGGCATATGTTAATTTCTTAAAATAAACATCCGTACATGCTGAGAATAAAACACTCTTAATATTTGATCTAATACAAACACCCGAATAAACCTGATGGGCTTTACCTGAAAGCTGTTGAAGTATTTTTACTGCATCATCTTGATTAACAGGCTTTTTAAGCACGTTTCCGTTTTGCCAAACAATTGTATCAGCCGTAATTAGAATCTCTTTATCCTCAAGTGGTCCATATGAAGTAGCTTTTTTCTTTGCAATATGCAATGGTATTTCCTCTTTTACCAAATTATCAGGATATGTTTCTTCAATTAATTGTTTTAGCTTAATTTCAAATTCTAATCCAATTTCTTTGAGCAAATAATGACGTCGTGGTGACTCTGACGCCAATATGAACTTGTAATCTTCTATGTTAGGAATAAACATAATATTAAGTTTTAAAAATTCTGAATTATGATATAATTAGCTATTAAAGAATAGAGGATTCCGGCAAGCATAATTAATTTAGATAAATTACTTGCTCGTCGATAGTCTTTTTTATTTTCGGCTACAATAACTTTATAAATGAGAAACAATAAAGGGAATATCAAAACCACAACAAAATATATCAATGTAATTACATCATGTAAAAATCTAAAATTGATATACAACAATGAAAAAAGGGTTGTGAGAATAAATGTGATTATAACAATTTTTGTATTTAAAACACCTAATATAATTGGCATTGTTTTTCTTCCATAAGCACTATCGCCTTCAAAATCTTCTACATCTTTAATAATTTCACGTATCATTGATAATAAAAATGCAAACATTGCAAATGCACTTACCCACAATATTATTTGTGTGAAGTTTAGTTGCATTTCTTTCATTAACAGTCCGTATTCATTATTTAGTAATGGTATTTCAAAAAGAATTACCATTAAAGGCACTAAAGCAGTAAGAAAAGCAACGATAATATTACCTATCAAAAATTGCCTTTTATAAGTAGTTGAGTAAAACCACAAAATCCCGGTAATTAGTATAAAAACGATTGACAACGCTGGAATTCCAATATAAAATGAAATATAAACACCTAATCCAATTCCAATAGTATTTAATATTACATGCAACAGAATTGCCCAACGCCGATTAAGAATTCTACCTACGATAACTGTTTCCGGTCGATTTACTAAATCTGTTTTTGTATCGAAATAATCGTTAATTACATATCCAGCAGCAGTTATAAAAACTGTTGCCATTACCAAAAAGAAGAAATTTAAATCTGAAAACTGTAACTCAAAATCATATATCTCAAGTATTGGTTTTATTATACCCCAACGCATTAAATATTGAGTTAGAATGATAATTAGTAAGTTTTTATAGCGGACAAGACGCAGAAAATTTATCATTTACTTAGAGCTTATTAATTCATATATATCTTAATTTTGAAACTATCTTTAATCAATTTACTTTAATCAAACTTTTTCCATTTACCTGGTAGTCGCAAAACTTGTTCAATTACAT
>JAQIBH010000070.1 GCA_027859205.1 Bacteroidales bacterium
ATTCAAGTTGGTAATAAGTGGTATTTGTATAGTTTTAATAAAAAAAGAGATTTCTTTTTTAATCGTAAATTTTACTATGCAATATTTGTTGTAATAATTGTTTTTGCACTAATCATTCCATGGCTATATTATAGAATAAAACGTCTTAAAATATCATTAAACGGGATTAATAAAAATGATCTCTTTACCAAGATTGAGAATAATATTGAAGAAAAAATCTCCGGACTAAAATTGAAAGTGAATAAATCTGTCAGTAACCCGAAGAGTGAATCATTTGATGAGATAATTGATGAAATTGATGAGACTTTTGAGGAAATAAAAATATTTTCGAAAAAGGTTAGTAAATATTCTGAGAGCCAGAAAGAATTTAATGATCGAATTTTAGAATTAATTGGTAATAAGAAAGTTCCTTTAAATATAACCTTAAAGTCGTATTCAGAGAATCGACCAGAAGATTTATCATTTGAAGTTGAAAATTTAATTATTGAATATTTAGAAGTGTGTTTTAGAATTGTTTCAAGCCATTGTAACAATTGTAATGTTGTATTACAAATAGTTCAGCATAATAATTTTGTAAACCTATTAATAGAAATTGATGATGCTGTTATCAATTTAAAGGATTTTGAAGAAAATGAAGAAATGTTTTCAATTCTTAAAAAAGCAAATGGAGAAATTGAAGTAGATAACATAAAAGGATTAGGAACAGTTATAAATACAAGCATCTCTTTAAATTCAAAAAAATCAAAAGTTATAAGCAAAGAAGATAAGATTAAAATTATTATAGCAGAGGATCACGATGTATCACTTTTTGGATTGACAACAATATTTAAAACTAAAAAGGATATTGAAGTTGTAGGCACTGCTAGAAATGGCATGGAGGTTCTTAAAATTCTTGAAACTAAAAGTGTAGATATAGTTGTTACAGACATTTCAATGCCCGGAATGGATGGTATTGAGCTTTCGGGAAAACTTAAAGATAAATACCCGAAAATTAAGGTTATTGTTTTTACAATGTACTTAGAGAACTGGTTTACTGAACAGTTAATAAATAATGGAGCTAAAGGATTTGTATCAAAAAATTCGAAAATTATTGAGCTGGTAGGAGCAGTTCGAAATGTTTATGAAGGTAGTAATTATTATTGCCCACAGTTTAAATCTAAGTTTGGGTTTAATGGAAATAATAACGATAATTCAAAAAAACTAGACTCTTTAACAAAAACAGAAATGCAAATTGTTATGCAATTTGCCGAAAACAACACAAAAGATAAAATTGCAGAAAATATGAATTTAAACAAAAAGACAATTGAGGTCTTTGTAGCAAATATACTTCTGAAATTAAATGCAGGCGACGAAGATGAAATTATACGCATAGCCAAAAAACAAAAATTCATTTCATAATAATTTTGATAAAATCAATGAAACTTATGCAGGTTTGACTAAATTTGTATGTGATTTTCGTAAAAATTTATGGACAATAATAATATAAATAAGTATTTACAGAATAAGGAATATACAAAGGCCGTTGAAGAATTGAGCACTTTAATTGATAAAAGACAAAACTTATTAAATTTTTTGATCAAGAGAGGCGAAGTTTATTACATAATGGAAGAGCATTCAAAAGCCTTAAATGACTATAATAAAGCATTTAAAATTGATCCAAAGGATAAAAATATTGAATCAAAAATTGAAATGATAAAAGATATTCTTAAATTTAAGGCTTTAGATATTTATTCAGCAACAAATTTAAATTTAGATCCTTGGCTAGACAATTAATATTATGCAATTAAACTATAACACATCACATACTGACGAAAATTATTTAGGAAGAGTATTCCTTTTTGCAAAACGCAACTACTGGATCTTTATTCTGGATTTTATTCTTATTTTATTTTTAGCTGTGCCACCGTATAGCCGTGAAGAAAATGTTTTGCTGTTAATAATGTTTGCGATTCTTTTCATTCGCGATTTCATTATTTTAAGGATAAGTTATAAACATTTAGGAAAATTTATTGCAAGAGGAAACAATGTATTAATTGGGATATTGAGAAAAAGTAAATTTCAGGATGATATTGCCGAGTGGCTACCTGATATTGAGTTAGAGTTAAAATACAAATTTGGAATTCCTATTCTATTTATTACAAGTGGTCCGATCGTAATATTTAAACAATACCCTATTGGGATTTGGACCATCGATAAAATGAAAGAATTTATTGATTCATTTTATGATTACAAAAAAGAACAAGCTCTTTGGAAAATTTATAAAGGTCAAGAGTAGCTTTTTATGCCTTATAATTCAATATTTTTAGATTCTATTGATTCTATTAAACCTGATTGGAAAGACTTTTTGAGTTCCAATGTAATTTCATTGTTAAATGATATTGAAGAGAAAATAGTTAAAGAAAATTCAGAGTGTACACCTAAAACAAGTAATGTTTTAAATTTCCTGAAGATTCCTCTAGCAAATACAAAAGTAGTTATTCTTGGGCAAGATCCTTATCCTCAAAAAGGAGTTGCTACAGGAAGAGCTTTTGAAGTTGGGACATTACAATCCTGGAATAATAAATTCAGTAATATTTCATTAAAGAATATTATTCGTTCAATTTACTTTGCTTATAATAATCAATATTTAAAATTTAGCGAGATAAAAGATAAAACAGGAAAGACTTTTTCTATTAAACCGCCCGATAAGCTTTTTGTCGAGTGGGAAAAACAAGGTGTTCTTCTTTTAAATACATCTTTTACCTGTGAAATTGGAAAGTCAAATAGTCACCAGAAATATTGGAACGCTTTCACTAATCTTTTATTAAAATACATTTCAAAAACTAATCCTGATATTATTTGGTTTTTGTGGGGAAACAATGCAAAATCGATTATGTCTGATATTAACATTAAAAATAAGATCGAGTCTATGCACCCAATGATGTGCTATGATAGACCCGAACGCCCCGAAGATTTTCTTTTTGGCAAAAGAAATGCATTTAAAGAAACAATGCATATAATTAATTGGCTGGGTTAAACCTTGGATGTAAAATATTTTTCAATTAATTTTTTATATAAATCACTTATCCGATTTAATATTTCATTCTTAGTGTTAAATTCAAATTCCTCCAATTCCTTAACAGCTAAAGTATTTAATGACGTTCCTGTTAAAAACACAGTATCCATATTTTGAATCTCGGAAAAATGAATTTTCCCTTCTGTTATTTCAATATTGTTTTGCTTGCAGAGCTTAATTATATTTTTTCTAGTTATCCCATTTAAAACATCCCTTACTGGTGGAGTAATCACTTTATTATCCTTTATAAAAAACACATTAGAACGGCTGCCTTCAGTAATAAATCCATCGTCATTTATTAATAATACTTCAAAAAGTTTTTTTTCAGCGATTGTATCATTTGCTTTTGTTCGAGCTTCTGTTTCTAATATTTTAGCATTAGGATTTCCTCTTGTTGCATTACAAAATCCAATGGTAACTCCATTGTTAAATTCCTCATCTGATGGGAAATAATGAGATGTAAAATATATTAATAAATCTTTTTCAAGCGATCCATTATCTTTTTCAAATCTTATAATGAGTTTTATTTTACCCTCTTTCGTATTGTTTTTTTTAATTAACTCGCCTATTAAGGTTTCTATATCACAGTAACTTTCGCTAATTGATAAATTTAAGATATCTGCAGAATAAAAAAGTCTATTTAAATGATCTTCCAGAAATAAAGGGATCCCTTGTTTAATTCTAATTACTTCGTAAATTGATATACCTTTCGCTAAATCAGATTCTTTAAATTCTTTACAGTTTTTTAGTTTAAAATTGTGTATTAAATATTCTTGGTAGTATTCCATAATTAAATAATAAGCCTTAAAAGTAATAATTCGTATGTCATTTACGTATTGTTTAAGAATATTTTAATTAATACCTTTAGAATTAAAGTATTAATTGTACGGATTTGTACAGCAACTGTACAAATCCGTACAAAACAAAAATATAAAACAACACCTTTTATGTACTTAACTTAAAGAATCTGAGTATTATGTGTCTTTTGGTATAAAAATTGAAACTGATTCGGTACTCAAAAATCAATTTATTTATGATAGAATTAAAAGGACTGCACAAATCATATATAATGGGCAGTAATAAATTACATGTTTTAAAAGGCTTGGATTTAACAATTGAACAAGGAGAGTTGGTGTCAGTTATGGGGTCTTCGGGTTCAGGAAAATCTACCTTATTAAACGTGTTGGGTATACTTGATTCATACGATGAAGGTTCTTACAAGTTAAATAATACCTTGATGAGCAATTTATCTGAAAAAAAAGCTGCAAAATACAGAAATAATATGCTCGGCTTTGTATTCCAATCATTCAACTTGATATCATTTAAAAATGCGGTAGAGAACGTTGCTTTACCATTGTACTATCAAGGTGTACCGAGAAAAAAGCGAAATGCGATTGCAATGGAGTATCTTGACAGGATGGGAATAAAAGAGTGGGCAGAACATATGCCAAATGAATTATCTGGTGGACAAAAACAGAGAGTAGCAATAGCGCGTGCAATGATTAGCAAACCCAAAGTTATTTTAGCTGATGAACCAACAGGTGCACTTGATTCACAAACTTCACTTGAAGTTATGGATCTATTTCGTGAGATTAACTCAACAGGAATAACCATAATTATTGTTACTCATGAGAAAGATATTTCTGAAAAAACGGATCGAATTATTCACATAAAAGACGGAATTATCAATTCAGAATTAATTTCAAAAAAGTTAATCCATGTTTGATCTAGATAAATGGCAAGAAATAATTTCAACGATTAAAAAGAACAAGTTACGTACTTTTCTTACTGGATTTAGTGTAGCTTGGGGAATCTTTATGCTTATAATTCTTTTAGGTTCAGGAAAAGGACTTGAAAATGGTGTAACAAAGCAATTTGAACGTGATGCTACGAACAGTATTTGGATCTATCGAGGTCAAACAAGTATGCCATTTAAGGGTTTAAAACCAGGTCGAAGAATTAAGTTTACAAATGATGATTATGATTATTCAAAACGAGAAATAAAAAATATTGAAAATCTTTCTTCACGTTTAAGTATTTTTCAACAAAGAAACATTTCATATAAAAACGAATATGGAAATTATGATATCGTAGCTGTTCATCCCGGCACCAAATCTTTAGAAAATGTTGATGTACTTGAAGGTCGATTTATAAATGATTTTGATGTTAATGCAAATCGAAAAGCTGTTGCTATTAGTACAGTTGTAAGAACGGCACTTTTTAAGGATGGAGATTTCATGGGGAAATACATTAAAATTAACAACATCCCATTTAAAGTCATTGGTTTGTTTGAAGATAGTTCTGAACGTGATAATCAACGCGTTTATATCCCGGTCTCGACTGCGCAGAAAATATATACAGGAAGTAGAGAAATTCACAATCTGGCATTTACAACTGGCGATGCTTCAATGGAAGAAAGCTTGGAGATAGAGAATGAGATAAGAGATAAGTTTGCCATGCGACATAAATTTGATAAGAATGATCAAAGAGCTTTATTCATAAATAATAATGTAGAAGAGTATCAGAAATTCCAGAGTTTATTTGCCGGAATTCGTATGTTTGTTTGGATAATTGGCATTGGAACTATTATAGCAGGTATAGTAGGAGTTAGTAACATTATGCTAATAGTTGTTAAAGAAAGAACTAAAGAAATTGGAATACGGAAAGCAATAGGAGCAACTCCGGGGTCAATAATTGGCTTGGTACTATTCGAATCAATTTTAATAACAGGCTTTGCTGGTTATGTAGGCTTGGTTTTAGGTGTTGGAGTTTTAGAGTTAATATCACCTCACATTCAGTCAGAATTTTTTACAAATCCCGAGGCTGATTTTAGAATAGCTGTAAGTGCAACAATTTTATTGATTTTTTCTGGAGCTGTGGCTGGATTTGTTCCTGCAAGAAAAGCAGCAAGTATAAAACCTATTGAAGCATTAAGAGATGAATAAGCATAAGAAAATCAAATCTTTTGAACTGATTGATATTGATAAGTGGAAGGAAATAATTAGTACCTTAAAAAAGAATAAGGTTAGAACTTTTTTTACTGCTTTTGGTGTTTTTTGGGGAATTTTCATGCTAATAATTATGCTTGGTTCAGGCAATGGTTTACATAATGCTGTTTTTCAAAACATGGGCGATTTTGCTACTAACAGTTGCTTTATGTGGACACAACAAACGAGTATTTCATACAAAGGTTTTCCTCGAGGACGTTCCTATAGGTTTAACAATGGAGATACAGAGGCTTTATTGCAGAATATTCCCGAATTAAAAGATTTATCTCCACGATTACAAGGATATGGAGGCGATGGTGCTAATAATGCAGTTAGAGGTAAAAAAACCGGTGCGTTTACAATTTTTGGAGATTATCCTGCTTGGAATAGGATTGATCCAATAAAAGTTACTTCAGGTCGATTTATAAATGATTTAGATATTAAAAATAACAGAAAAGTTGTTGTTATTGGTAAAAGGGTAGTTGAAGTTCTTTTTGAAGCTGATGAAAATCCTTTGAACGAATATATTAAAATTAATGGAGTTTATTTTAAAGTCGTTGGTGTATTTAAATCAAAGAAGGGTGGCCAGCAGGCCGAACGTGAAGAACAAAATGTGCATATGCCTTTTACTACTTTACAACGAATTTATAATTTTGGTGAAGATGTAGGTTGGTATGCAATGACAGCTATGGATGATTTTCCAGCCGATGTTGTTGAAGATAAAGCAAGAGCAATTTTAAAAGTAAGACACTCAATTGCACCTGAAGATGATCGGGCAATAGGAGGTTTTAATGTGGCAAAAGAATTTAAAAAAATGCATGGCTTATTTGCTGGAATTAATGGTTTAATTTGGATTGTTGGAATTGGAACATTGCTTGCGGGAGTAATCGGAGTGAGTAATATTATGCTTGTAATTGTAAAAGAACGTACAAAAGAAATAGGAATACAACGAGCTTTGGGTGCAACACCTGCAAATGTAATTTTGCAGATTATAAATGAGGCAGTCTTTTTAACTTCTATAGCAGGAAGCTTAGGGCTTGTTGCCGGATTTTGGTTAATTGAATTGATTGATTTTATAATGGAATCAGGTGGAACGAGCGGCGAAATGTTTAAAAATCCGGAAGTTGACTTTAGAATTGCAATATCTGCTTTAATAATACTAATATTCGCAGGTATATTTGCTGGATTAATCCCGGCAAAAAGAGCAGTTAGTATAAAACCTATTGACGCTTTAAGAACCGAATAATTTATATATTAATTAAAATAAATATGAAAAAAGTATTTAGAATCATTTTGTTAGTAGTTATAATTGGCGCTTTTGGTGCCACAATTTATTTCTTATATCAGAAATCGAAATCAGAGCCTATCGTTTATGAAACTGAAAATCCATTTATTTCTAATATAATTAAGAAAACTGTAGCTACAGGATCTGTAGTGCCACGTAAAGAAATTGATATTAAACCTCAAGTGTCTGGAATTATTGATGAACTTTATATTGAGCCCGGTGATGTAGTTAAAAACGGCGATTTAATTGCTAAGGTTAGAATTATTCCCAATATGATTAATCTTAATAATGCTGAAGCGCGTTTAGATCAAGCGAATATTAATTTTGAAGATGCAAAATTGGTTTACGATCGTCAAAAAAAGATTTTTGAAGAAGGCGTAATTCCAGCGGCAGAATTTCAACAGTACGAAATATCCTTGAATAGGGCAAAGTCAGAATTAAATGCAGCCGAGAATAATTTACAACTTATAAAAGAAGGAGTTACAAAAGATTCTGAATCTTCCACAAATACACTTATCAGATCTACAATTGAAGGAATGGTTTTAGATGTACCTGTTGAGCAAGGTAACTCGGTTATCGAAAGTAATACTTTTAATGCCGGAACTACAATTGCTATAGTTGCAGATATGGGTGAAATGGTGTTCGAAGGTAAAGTGGACGAAACTGAAGTTGGGAAAATTAAAACAGGGATGAACCTGATTCTCACGATTGGAGCAATAGAGGAAGCAACGTTTAATGCTCACCTGGAGTACATTTCACCAAAGGGCATAGAAGAAAATGGTGCAATACAATTTGAAATAAAAGCGGCAGTTGAATTAAATAAAGATTATTTTATAAGAGCAGGTTATAGTGCAAATGCAGATATAGTTCTCTCAAAAAAAGATAGTGTATTAGCAGTTAAAGAAAGTTTATTATTATTTGAAGATGATTCTGTTTTTGTGGAAGTTGAGACCGATTTACAGGTTTATGAAAAAAGATTTATTGAGGTAGGTCTTTCCGATGGAATTAATATTGAAATATTATCAGGATTGAAAAAAGAAGATAAGATTAAAGTTCCAATATAAGATTTGATAAACAATTCTTGGAGAAGCTCGAAATATTTTTTCGGGCTTTTTCTGTATTGGTGCAAACTTCTATATCAATCTAATAATTTCAGATTTTGAACTTTGTCATTTATTATTACATTTGTTAGCGTTACTTAAGTTTAACCTAAAGAGGCTATTTATTATGAATCAATTAAATGATTTTTTTCAAAATTTACATAGTATTCTCGGAGGACATCCTTGGTTTGTTTTCTTTTTAATAGGTACTGGTTTGTTTTTTACTATTTATTTGAAATTTCCACAGATCCGATATTTCGGACATGCTATAAAAATTGTAAAGGGTAAATTTGATAAGAAAGAAGATAAAGGAGACACTTCGCATTTTCAGGCTTTAGCTACAGCATTATCTGGAACCGTAGGAACAGGAAATATAGCAGGTGTAGCATTTGCAATTTTTATGGGTGGGCCAGCAGCATTATTCTGGATGCTGGTTACTGCTTTTGTAGGTATGTGTACTAAGTTTGTTGAGGTTACATTATCGCATAAATACCGCGAATTTGATGAGCAAGGAATGGTTGCTGGTGGTCCAATGTACTACATGAAAAAGAGACTTAACATCAATTTAAAGGGTGGTAAAATAATAAAAACAGGTAAATGGTTGGGTATATTCTTTGCAGCAGCAACAATCCTTTCTTCATTTGGATCTGGAAGTATGCCTCAGATTAACAGTATAACCGATTCGGTTTTAGCGACATTTGGTATTCAAAGAATTATTACCGGAGCTGTAATGGCAGTTCTTTTGGCATTTGTTATAATTGGAGGGATTAAAAGAATTGCAAAAGTTACTGAAAAACTAGTACCAAGTATGGCCTTAATATACATTATTGGGGCTTTAGCAGTAATAATAACAAATTACCAAAATATTATTCCATCGTTTGGAGCAATATTTTCAAATATATTTAGTGGACAAGCAGCCGTAGGAGGATTCCTTGGAGCAAGTTTTGCTTTTATGTTTAATCAAGGAGTTAATAGAGGATTATTCTCAAACGAAGCAGGGCAGGGTTCAGCTCCAATTGCTCACGCAGCAGCACGCGCACAAGAGTCTGTCTCCGAAGGCTTAGTCGCAATTCTCGAGCCCTTTATTGATACAATCGTTATTTGTACAATCACCGGTTTAGTACTATTGTCTTCAGGAGTTTGGAATGAAAAATTCGATAATCAGTTTCAGAATGCTGATATGATTGTTTTTGCTGATACA
The DNA here is from genome assembly GCA_027859205.1 of Bacteroidales bacterium. Taxonomy (GTDB): domain Bacteria; phylum Bacteroidota; class Bacteroidia; order Bacteroidales; family UBA12077; genus UBA12077. The sequence goes on from JAQIBH010000070.1 coordinate 9,629, forward strand.
TACGATGGTGAAATTGAGGAAGATCAAAAAGCTATTTTTAATCATTTAACAAATGAAGAAGCATTGCCTCTTTTTAATGGTGAAATTGAAGTTATTGATGGTGAAATTCAAAATAATTTAACAATTGTTCATGCAAGATCAATTGCAGAAGATATTAAAGTACTTTATGAGGAAGAACCTTATAGTGGAAAGGTAAATATTGTTGAAGGTAAACAAGTTAATGAGAGCTCTGATATTGAATTTACAGGAAAATCTTTATTGCATAGTGCTCCTTTAACAGCAAAAGCTTTTACCAGAAGTTTCTTTGGCGAGTGGGGGAAATACATTGTTTCAATTGGATTGCTTTTATTTGCATTTTCAACTGCTATATCATGGTCTTATTATGGAGATAGGTCTGTAACCTTCTTGTTTGGATCAAAGTATGTTGTTTATTATAGAATTTTATATGTTGTCGGATTCTTCTTTGCCGGATTCACGGATACAACAATTATTTGGAACTTATCATTGTTAACGGTAGTATTTATGGCAATTCCAAACTTGTTAGGAATATTACTATTACAAAAAGATGTTAAAAGCACAATAAAATCTTATTGGGTTAATTTTAAATCCGAAAATCCGGATGAGAAAATTCCTGAGAAATTATAAAAGAGATAAAGAATTGGCATATCAAAGAAGGTATCCAAAATGGACATAGTCAAACATATTTCGACAAGCTCAATATGACAATTTGTTGTATTTCAGCTTGTCACACTGAGCCTGTCGAAGTGTTTTTATAATTTTAATGGTTTCTTGGACACTCTCTTTTTTATGGTTTAAAGCCAAAGATCAGAATATCATCTACTTGTTCATATTTATTCTCCATCCATTTTAATAAACTTAATTTAATATGATCTTTTTGGATTTCAAGAGGCTTTTTATGAATTTCCAATAATAAGTGTTTGAATCTTCTGGATCGAAACTTTTTGCCATCTTCACCACCAAATTGATCCATTAATCCATCTGAGAATAGATAAAAAATATCACCTTCTTCATACTCAATTTCATTATTTAGAAAAGGAATTTCAATAGGAGTTAAACCAATAAAATTTCGTGTTGGTTTATACTCAATTAGTTTATTCTTTCGAATAAGATATAAAGGAGCATTGGCACCAGAATATTGTATGATTTTCTTATTGTAATCAATAACACAAAGTGCTATATCCATACCACTGTTACGTGAATAATCTTTATGTGATTGATTTAAGGTTTCCTTTAATTCATACCTTAAAATTTCAAGAGTTTGATTGGCTTTTGAGACTTCCTTTCGACGCACAATTTCATTTAATAATGAGATACCTAAAACGCTCATAAAAGCTCCTGGTACACCATGGCCTGTGCAGTCTGCTGTAGCAATAATAGTTCGACCATTAAGTTTATTTACCCAATAAAAATCGCCACTTACAATATCTTTGGGTTTATAAAATATAAAATGATTTGGAAGAATTGTTTTAATTGTATTTGCATCTGGCAAAAGTCCTGCTTGTAAACTTTTAGCATATTGTATACTATCTGTTATCTGTTTTTTCTGATAAATAAGTTCATCTCTTTGCTTAGTTGAAATAATTTTTTCTTCACGATAACTCTTCACAAGAATTGCAACTACAAAATACATAAGTATAAATGAAAATAAGAACGTGATTGCTACATCATAAAAACGAATATAATCACTATCGTATGGAGTAACCATACCAGGATATTGCCTTTCAAGATAAAACAAAAGTACTAAGTTTCCCAGAAAGCAAGATATTACTATGATTCTGTTTTTACCTTCCGTAATTATTACAAATAATACTAAGCCTACTAAATAAACAAACACGACTGGACCTTCAGAGCCTGCATTAAAGAACCATACAATCGATAGTATAATTAATGAGTAAAGTATGTAAGGTAAAATAAGAGGTTTAAAAAGTTTCTTTTTTCGTGAGATATAATAAAAGCTAAACAATATTACTGTAGAAAATGATGTAAAAGCTGTTAAAATAAAACTCAGTTGTAAAGCGATATTTGTAATACTAGCAAAGCAGGCGGCTAATGCCGAAAAAAGACTCACCGAGTTAAAAAAACGATGTTCTAAACTATATTCATCACGTTTCCCAAAAAGCAAATCGGTATAACTCGTTTGATCTTTATTTGTAGTTTTAGATATATTTTCTGTCATTAGATTTTAACAAAATACCGGAATATTAAATTGATTTTGTATTCCGTAATGCAATAGCTAATATATATAAATAAAATCAATATTTATATAAGAAAACAATGGTTTATTGATAGATAACGTTATGTTGTACCCGAACTGTTGTATTATGTATAAATATTCAACATTCTATTTTACTAAAAACTAGATTGTTGATTTGTTATTTACCTGCGCTCCAACAAGACAATATTTTCTACGTGGTAGGTATGTGGAAACATATCAACTGGTTGAGCTTTTGTTACTTTATAATTAATGTTTAACAAATTTATATCTCTTGCTTGCGTAGCAGGATTACAACTTACATAAACTATTTTCTTCGGATTTGCATTTAATATTGTTTCAATAACATCATTGTGCATTCCTGCTCTTGGAGGATCAGTAATTATAACATCAGGATTGCCATGTTCTTCAATAAAAGTTGATGTTAAAATGTCTTTCATATCACCAGCAAAAAACTCCGTATTTGAGATTTTATTGATTTCAGAATTTACTTTTGCATCCTCAATTGCTTCAGGAACAAATTCAACACCAATTACTTTTTTTGCTTTTTTTGCTACAAAGTTGGCTATGGTTCCAGTCCCTGTGTATAGGTCATAAACAGTTTCTGATCCTGTTAATCCGGCAAAATCTCTGGTTTTACAATATAAATTGTATGCTTGTTCAGAGTTTGTTTGATAGAAAGATTTAGGTCCGATCTTGAATCTTAAATCTTCCATTTGCTCGAAAATATGGTCATTACCTTTAAATAATTTCACTTCTTGATCTGTAATGGAATCGTTACCTTTAGAATTTACGATATACATTAAGGAAGTTATTTCAGGAAATTTATCGGAAAGGTGATTTAATAAATCTTTAGTTATTTTAGGATCATTATAATAAAATACAACAATAATCATTAATTCATTTGTTGTAGATGTTCTTATGATTAGATTTCGAAGTAATCCTTCTTGCTTTCTTAAATCAAAGTACGCAATATTATTTTCGTCAGCGTATTTTTTTATTTCCAATCGAATTGTGTTCGAAGGCTCTTTTTGTAAATAACACTTATTAATATTTACAATTTTATCCCAAACCTTAGGTGCATGAAATCCAAGAGCATCGCTTTTTTCCAAAGTCTCTTCAGTATTTATTTCATCTTTGGTAAGCCATCTTTTATTCGAAAAAGTATATTCAAGTTTATTCCTGTAGAATGTGGTTTTTTCCGATGGAAGAATATAATCAATTGTCGGCAATTCAACTTTTGCAATACGCTCTAAGTTATCTATAACCTGTTGATTTTTGTATTTTAATTGTTCATCATAAGGAAGATTTTGCCATTTACATCCACCACAAGATCCAAAATGTTCGCAAAAAGCATCAACTCTCATATCAGAATATTTATGGAATTTAACGGGAATAGCTTCCATAAAACTCTTGCGTTTTTTAATTACTTGTGCATCAACAATATCTCCAGGTATTGTTTGAGTAATAAATACAACTTTATCATCAATTTTAGCTATCGCTTTTCCTTCAGCTGCAAGCTTAGTAATCTCAACTTTTTCAAGTAACGGCAATGATCGACTTTTTCTTCCCACATCTAGTAATTTAAATTTTTGGCAAATATATAATTTATGTTCGATGGTTTATAATAAAATTGCAAATCAGTTTAATTGTTTATTATTAAGCTAAATAACAAACAGTTTGAAGAATTGAGTATTGTATTTTGTAGTTTACTTGGAATTTGTGATTTGTGTTTTGGAATTTCATTTTCATAAAAGCTAATTAAATTATTTTACATCCAGAATTAAGTTGTGAAATAGAAGTCTATTTATCTTATAATTCTATCTTTGCGAAAATTATTTATTTCTATGATTTCTGTTGATCAATTAACTGTTGAGTTTGGAGGTTTCCAACTATTTAATAATGTTTCTTTTTTAATTAATCCAAAAGATAGGATTGGTTTGGTTGGGAAAAACGGAGCAGGTAAATCTACTTTGTTAAAAGTATTTATGAAGATTCAAGCTCCCTCGAAAGGAACAGTTACTATTCCTTCTGATATTAGCATGGGATATCTTCCACAGAATATGGTTATTAAAGATCAGCGCAATGTATTTGATGAGGCTCGTGAAGCTTTCTCTGAAGTATTGCAACTTGATGAAAATATTAAGAAAATTAATACTCAGTTGAATGATAGAATAGATTATGAATCGAAGGAATATTTAAAATTAATTCATAATTTATCTGATGCAAGTGATAGATATCAGTTACTTGGAGGTGGTTCAATAAATGCTGATATTGAGCAAACATTACTTGGATTAGGTTTTAAAACCACCGATTTTAAAAGGCAAACTTCAGAGTTTAGTGGTGGTTGGCGAATGCGAATAGAATTAGCTAAAATCCTTTTACAAATGCCTAAAGTATTGTTGCTTGATGAGCCTACAAATCATCTTGATATTGAGGCTATTCAGTGGTTTGAAGATTTTTTGAAAGATTATCCGGGAGCAGTTGTCCTTATTTCTCACGATAGAGCATTTCTTGATAATATTACAAAAAGAACAGTTGAAATTTCGTTAGGTAAAATTAACGATTATAACGTAGCATATTCAAAATACGAGATTTTGAGGAATGAGCGAAGAGAACAACAATTAGCTGCTTATCAAAATCAGAAGAAATTAATTGATGAAACAGAAGATTTTATTGAAAGATTCAGATATAAAGCTTCAAAAGCAGTTCAGGTGCAATCAAGGGTTAAACAGCTCGAAAAAATTGATCGTATTGAAGTTGACGAATTAGATAAAGCAACTTTGAATATTAAATTTCCACCTGCTCCTCGTTCAGGTGATTTAGCGGTTCGAACCAAAGATCTTACTAAAAATTACGGTGATCTGACTGTTTTTAATGATATTGAAATGACCCTTACGCGAGGCGAGAAAATAGCTTTTGTGGGCAGAAATGGAGAAGGGAAATCTACTCTTTCGAGAATTATTATTGGTGATCTGGATTATAGTGGCGAACTAAAGATTGGGCATAATGTTTCAATAGGATATTTTGCACAAAATCAAGATGAGTTATTAGATGAAAATAAAACGGTTTTTCAAACCATTGACGATATTGCTGTTGGCGATGTAAGACTAAAAATTAGAGATATTTTGGGTGCTTTCCTTTTTAGCGGAGAAGATATTGATAAAAAAGTTAAGATTTTATCGGGAGGGGAGCGATCACGATTAGCAATGGCAAAACTACTTTTAAAACCATATAACTTGCTTGTGCTCGATGAGCCAACAAATCATCTTGATATGCGTTCAAAAGATGTTTTAAAGAAAGCCTTAAAAGATTTTGGAGGAACTTTAATACTTGTATCACACGATAGAGAATTTCTTGATGATTTGGTTGAAAAAGTATATGAGTTCAGAGATAAAAAAATTCGAGAACATATTGGTGGTATATATAATTTCCTTCGAAAACGAAAACTTGAGAATCTTAAAGAAATAGAGAGAAAAGAAAAACAAGTTTCAATAAATAAGGGAAAAAAGACTTCTGATAGTAAACAATCTTATTTGGAGCGAAAAGAGTTTGAAAAGCAAATTCGTAAAGTAGAGAATGTTGTAAAAGAAAGTGAATCAAAAATCGAGATTCTAGAGCTGGAGATGGAAAAAATAAGTACTATTTTATCCGATCCGGAAAAAATGAATAAGGACTTAAGCTTATTTTCTAAATATGAAGATTTAAAAAAGAATCTGGAAGTTGAAATGGAAACATGGGAGAAACTAACAGAGGAAGTTGAAGAATTGAAACAACAAAGAAATTGATTATATTTATAATTCAGAATTTGAGTCCAAAAGCATGATAAATCACTTAAAATATTTAATCCTTATCCTGCTTTCTGTATTTGTTTTTTCATGTAGAGTTTCGAAAAAAACAACTACTCCTAAAAATTTAGAACGAATATACAATCCTGCAAGCTCTTCAATTCATCCCGAAATAAAAGTTTATAATAACACCGACACAAGTTCAATAATTGTTCATCGTATTTTCACTAAAGAATTGCTGTTTAATCAAGCAAATTCAAAAAATAACTTGCAAGCAGAAGTCAAAGTAATTTATAATTTATACGATTTAAATAATAAACAAAACTTGGTTGATAGTGCAACAACTACCTTTAAATACGAAAAGAATACTAAAAGCTCATATCATACAAACGATATTACTTTACGAACTTTTGTTAATAATAAATATTTTTTAGAAGTTATTACAATTGACCTTAAAAGAAAAAGTACTCAGTATTCCTATTATAGAATAGATCGTACAAATGTTTATAATGAGCAAAATTTTCTCGTTATTAATAAAAAAAGCAATTCCTTAAAAATTAATTCATTTGTGAATAACACAGTTCCATTTGGAATAAAACATTATAAAGACGATTTGGATTCATTGATTGTATTTTTTTATCCCAATGATTTTAAAACTCCACAACCTCCATATATAATTGATTCTATAAATAGCGATTTTGAAATTGCTGATACGAATTGGGTATGTTATCTTGATTCTATAAATTATAAGAATTTCCAAAATGAAGGAGTTTATTTTTTTTCTACTACTAATGGTTCAAAAGAAAATGGATTTAGAAATGGTGTTGCTTTGTATAATTTTGGTAATGTTTTTCCTGTTGTTAAAACCCCTAATGATCTTATAAAACCGATAGAATATTTGGATTCTGTGGAAATAGAACAATATAACGATTCCACGGGAAAATATACGAAACTAGCCGTTGATAATTTTTGGCTTAATAAAGCTAATAACATAGATAAATCGCGAGAATTGCTTAAAATATTTTATAATAGAGTTATGTTTGCAAATAAGTATTTCACTTCCTATAAAGAGGGTTGGCAAACAGATCGTGGAATGATCTATATTATTTACGGAATGCCTGATTATTTGTTTAAATCGGGAATTGAAGAAAAATGGATTTATAATTCGCCAGGAATAGGAGTCGGAATAACTTTCACATTTAATTTCAGCGAAAATCCATTTAGCATTAATCACTATGTTTTGGACAGAGAAAAGCTAAAATATACTGGTTGGGACGAAGCGGTTCAAATGTGGAACAAAGGAGAAGTTTTTTATTTTCAAAATTAAAGTAATGGGACAAGACAAAGATTTTATATTTGGTATTAGAGCTGTTATCGAGGCTGTTAAGGCAGGAAAGCAAATTGATAAATTAATGATTAAGAGTGGTTTAAAAGGCGAGCTTTTCTTTGAAATGATGAGCCTTATTAAGGAAATGCAAATACCATTTCAGTATGTGCCAAATGAGAGAATTAACAGGGTAACAATGAAAAATCATCAAGGTGTTTTAGCATTTATTTCTCCTATTGAGTTTCAAAATATTGAAAATATTTTACCTTCTTTATATGAATCGGGAAAAACACCGCTTATTGTAATTCTTGATCAAGTTACTGATGTTCGGAATTTTGGTGCAATCACGCGAACAGCAGAATGTGCCAAAGTTGATGCAGTTATTATTCCCGAAAAAGGATCAGCTCAAATTTCCGGCGATGCTGTTAAAACCTCAGCAGGAGCTATTCTTAAAATACCTGTTTGCAGAGTTAAAAACTTATCAAATACCATAAAATTTTTACAACAAAGTGGAATTCAAATCGTAGCAGCAAGCGAAAAAGCTGACGATTTTTATTATAAGGTTGATTTTTTAGGGCCAACTGCAATTTTAATGGGAGCAGAGGATCATGGAGTGGCCCTTGAATATTTAAAAGTAGCCGATCAAATGGTTAAAATACCAATCTTGGGAGAAATAGAATCCTTAAATGTTTCGGTTGCTGCTTCTATATTAATGTACGAAGCTGTTAAACAAAGAATGGTTTAAGATATTTAGATAAAATTGTAATAACCAACTCTTTCCATTGTTTTTTTTAAAAAATATTTTTACCTTCATACTTTCTTACCTTTAGGAACGTACATATTTGAATTGAAAGGATATATTAATAAGATAATTGATATATGTACGTGTATATAAAAAAAATACTTTTGTTTTTAATTTTACTTAGTCCACAGCTAATTGTATTTTGCCTACAATTAATTGAAGTACAGCTTGTTTTAAATTCAAATATTTACAATAAACATACAGGGATTTAATGTTTGTATAACGTTATAAAAACTAAATACAGTAAACTATGAGAAACAATTATTTATTAAAACAATTAAATCGACTCTTTGCGATATTTTTAATATCATCTATTCTGTTTTCATGTCAGGAAGACAACAATGAATTAAACATTTCTTTTCAAACAAATGGAAATTTAGTATCCGAGGAATTGGCATATGAGATTGCAGAAAATCTTGTTAACCAAAGTTCTGGTTATTATTTTGAGACCTCTTCTTTAAAAGGTGAAAATGCTAAAAAAATAAAAAGTGTAAAAAGCATTAATACTAAAAATTTAGAAAATGCTTTTTATATAGTAAATTATGAACCTAACGGATTTGCTTTAATTTCTGCTGATAAAAGAATGGATCCAATTTTAGCTTTTTCTGATGATAATTCTTTTCCAACAGATATTGATTATCCTGAGAATTTGCAGTATTGGATGGAATTTATAGTTAAGCAAATAGAGCATATTAAAACCAATAATTTAACTCAATCCGATGATGTAAAACTTCTTTGGGTAAATACAGTTATTTATCCCGATGATGAAGGTGTTGATGATGGTGGAGTTGATGATGGTGGTGGAGTTGATGATGGTGGAGAGGACAATTATAGTGGATGCACATATTCTTCCTCAATAAAGGTTTTTGGTCCTTATTTGAAAACAAAATGGGGTCAGTATTTAGGATATAACAATTATTGTCCTACTTTATCAGAATTAGGATGCTCAAATGGAGTGTATGGTACCAGAGCTTTAACAGGATGCATTGCAACTGCAATGTCCCAGATAATAAGATATCATGAATATCCAGAGAATTATGATTGGGATATTATGCCTAATTATACTACCTGGATACCACCTTATGACACCCCAGGTTATAATGAAATATCTCAATTAATGTATGATACAGGTGATGCTGTGGATATGGATTATGATTGTTTCCGTTCGGGGGCAGAAAGATATAAAGTTGCGCCTGCGTTAATCAATACCTTTAATTATGCAGGTGCAAAATTTCGTGATTTTTCTGGTTATTTGGCTTACCGTGATATTGTGAAAGGAAGGCCTTTTATTTTTCATGGCGGGGGTCATGCATGGGTTTGTCATGGTATGAGAATTTTATCATATACACTTGAAAGTTGCTATGGTCTTATTTACTATCAGTATTATATGAATTGGGGAGCAGATGGACTATATGAGGGTTATTATATTGAAGGCCGTTTTAATCCTGATGATGAAAATTTTAATAGCAATTTGGAAATGACCTATAATATTTACTATTAATTTAAATACCGAATATTATGAAAACACGAATAATTTATTGTATGATTGCTGTTTTACTATTTTCTTGCGATGAAGCAGACGAAGAACATATCTCAGCAGGTTTTATTAGTACAGGTTTTGGTATTCTTGTTAGTGATGAGCAGGGAGAAGATTTACTTGATCCGGCAAATGAAAATTCTTATAAGGCCGATTCAATTGATATTTACTGGCTTATTGATGGTATTAAGACAAGAAAATATGAAGCAAATACAGAAATTCCAGAATTCTTTGTAATTCGACATAACTCATATCATGATATATATGAAATGACACTTTTTCTTAATTCTAAAATTGACGAAAATAACAGAACTATAACTTATGTAAAATGGAATTCATCGGAAGAAGATAAATTTGAATGTGAATTTGAGTTTTTAGAAGTGAATTACTTTATGCGTAAATTATGGTTTAACGATTCGTTAATTTGGGATTGGGACAATCTTGATTATCTTCATTATTCTTATGAAATTGTACGGTAGAAATATCTTTCTATATTTTTAAAGTTTGAGTAATTATTTTACATGCCTCAATTATTATGGGAGCAGAGTATTGTGGAGTTGCCCTGGAATCCTTAAAGATATAAATTTCTCTGAAATATGGTTTTTTTATAGGTGTACTACAATATCTCTTTATTTTTTATCACTTAGTGGTAATGTAAATATAAAGGCAGAACCTTTGTTAAGTTCACTTTCGATCCAAATTGTTCCATTGTTTTTTTCAACAAATTCTTTACATAAAATTAAACCTAGTCCGGTTCCTCTTTCTTCAGATGTTCCTAAAGTACTTACATTTTGATCTATTTTAAATAATTTATTCTGATCTTCTTTTTTTATTCCAAAGCCATTATCAATTACTGATAGTTCTATTAAATCATCTTTTTGTACACTTCTTAATGTGATTTTCCCTTTAGGATGAGAGAATTTTATTGCATTACTTATGAGGTTTCTTATTACTGTTGTAATCATGTTTTCGTCGACAAAAGCAGCTAATTTCTCGTCAACATTATTGCTAATTCTTATATTTTTACTTTCAATATTTATCATCAATGAATCAATAGTGTTTTCCACCATTTTCTTAACCGATATAGATTTAGGTTCATGTGTAAGACTATTTGTTTTTGATTTAGACCATTGCAATAAGTTTTCTAGTAAGTTGTATAATTGCTTTGAGGCTTGATTCATAACATCAATAAATTCTTTGCTTTCTTGTTCGGAAAAAACTTCAAAATTGTTGCTTAAAATTTCTGTTAAATTAAGAAACCCGGCAATTGGGTTGCGTAAGTCGTGTGCAATTATTGAGAAAAATTTGTCTTTACTTGCATTTAAAGCTTTAAGTTGTTCTCTGTGTATCTCAATTTCTTCTTTTTGTATAATTATCGTTTTCTTTGCTTTTTTAAGATCAATCATTTTACCAAAAAGTTCAATTGTTCTTTCTCTGAATTTTTGGTTAGACTTTTCTAATAAAAGTTGATGTGTTTCAATTTCAATTTGCTGATTCTCTAACTTTTCGTTTTGTAAGCTGATTATTTTTTTAGCTTTTTTAAGATCGACCATTTTGCCGAATAAATCTATTGTGCGGCCTCGAAACTTATCGCTATCTTCTTCTAATTTCTTTTGTTGTTTTTCTAGTTCTATTCGTTGCAGCTCTAAAGTCTTAAATTGATCAAAAATTATATCCTGAGCTTTTTCAAGATTTTCAATTTTATCGCTAAGTTGGGTATTTTCTTTACGTGATTCGGATAATAAATTACTGATTTCAGATTTATCAATCTGTATATTATCCTTTGTTTCAGAATCAATTTCGGAAGGTAAATTGGTGGGATTAATAGAGTTTGATTTTTGTTTTGTCATGTAATAATTAATAATTAATAATTCATGAGTCTGATAAAATTTAAACGAAAATAATAATTTATATTAAAATTAATACGACTTAAAAGAATAAATGTTTCTTTTCTGAATTTCTCCATCCTGCCTGGTAATCATAATCAACAAAATATATTTTTAAATCTGCTTGATAATCATATTTGGTAAAAAATATTTTCTTTTCTGCCTGATAGTCATAACTTGTTAAAAACCATAGTCCTTTGTTATCTTTAGCCTGATAGTCGTATTTAACTTTAAAAACTAATAAGTCAGCCTGATAATCGTAATTTGTTACAAATATTTTTACATCAGCTTGGTAATCGTAGTTTACAGAATAGACTTTCTGTGCATTTAGTTTACTAATAGAAAAGAGAGCAATTAGACTTATAAGCACAATTAATTTCATAATACGCTTGTTAAATTCCTAAAATCATCTCCGCTAGGATTCTGAAATATACTTAACTCAAATTCCGGTACTACTGCCATAATATGATCAAAAATATCAGCTTGTACTTTCTCATATTCTACCCAGTCCTGTTTTTTGCTAAAAGCATAAATCTGAATTGGAATGCCTTTTTCAGTTGGATCAAGGTGCCGAACCATTGCTGTATATGGTGGTTTATTAGGATAGATATTGGGATTTTGCTCCAGATATTTTTCAATATATATTCTGAATATACCTATATTAGTAAGATTCCGTCTGCTTGCTTTATCATTTTCAACGCCTTTCTCGATATTATATTTTGAAATCTCTTCTTGCTTACCTTCAATATAGTTTTGGAGTAATTTCATCTTTTTGAAGCGATCTAACATATTATTATCACAAAACTTAACAGTTTTAATATCAATATATAATGAACGTTTAATTCGCCGTCCTTTCGAACTCTCCATTCCTTCCCAATTTTGAAACGACTCTGAAATCAAAGCATAAGTTGGGATTGTAATAATCGTTTTGTCAAAGTTCCGAACTTTTACTGTATTTAATGTAATTTCCATTAC
>JAQIBH010000103.1 GCA_027859205.1 Bacteroidales bacterium
TTAGGATGTTTGTCATAGTCATGTGCTACAATAACTAGCTCAGGTGCAGCATTATCTGTATTATCAGTAACATACTGTTGAGCATTAACAAAAGCATATGCCTTTTCTGTTGCCAATTCAGAAGATAAGGAAGGTGTAGTGTTAATATCTTTTATTAACTTGTAATCGCCACCTAAAGATTTAATTGCGCCATTACGACTGTGAACAATGTAAACTCCATATTCTACTCTGATTCCTTTGAAGTATTGTTGGAATCTTTCATGAGAGTAACCAATTTGATCTTTTTCAGATCGTACTGATTTATACTCTTCATTTTTTGTCATGTTAAACATGCTGGACAAAACAGCTTTGGTTTCAGTCTTAGAAAAAGTCTTTGCCTTTGTGTCAAATTTCACAAAAGTTGGATTACCATTTCTGTCTACATTTTGTTTTTCGTATTTTTGCCCAAATGTTGTAGTACATAAGAATGCAAAAAGTAAAAGAAAAGTAAAAAGTCTTTTCATAGTAATAATAGTTTAGGTTAATTAATAAATGTTCGGGAAAATATAATAAATACTGCAAATTTTTGTGCGCTTTCGACAAACAACAATTTTCTACCCACAAAAAGGCATTAACTACATTTTTATTAATTTAAATTAACCGAGAATTGTTTTTTTTAATTTTCAGTAAAACCAAATTATAATAGCAATTATAAATAAAATGAGTATATGTTTGGTGGTTGCAATAATTACAATTGTTTTGTTTAACCATTCTTGTTTATTTTTGTTATAAATAAAAAGTATATAATATGGATTTAAAAATAGAAAATCAAAATTTTATTGTAACGGGTGTTACAAGCGGTTTTGGACGATCAGTAGCCGAACAGTTAATTAATAAAGGCGCAAATGTTATTGGTGTTGCACGTAGAGTAGAATTACTAAATGAGATGAAAAACAGTTTTAGAGATCAATTTGATTTTCTTGTTATGGACATTACTCATGAAGATTCGGTTAATCTTTTAATTGAAAAAATAGGTGACACTAAAATTTCGGGAATATTTGTAAATGCTGGCGGTCCTCCTGCAAAATCATTTTTAGAAACTCAAATGGATGATTGGGATAATGCGTATGAAAAGTTACTGAGATGGAAAGTTGATATGGTTATGCAGCTTATACCAAGTTTAGTCGATCACAATTATGGTAGAATCCTATTCCTTGAAAGTTCTTCGGTTAAGCAACCTATTGAGAATTTGGTATTATCGACTTCGTTAAGATTAGCTGTTGTTGGAATGGCTAAAACATTATCTGAGGAATTGTCAATTCAAGGAATAACTGTAAATGTATTGGCGCCAGGATCTCATAATACATCTGCTTTGGATCGTTTAATACAAAAGAAATCAGAAATGGAGTCTTCCTCTTTTGAGAATGCAAAAAAAGAGTTTGAAAATAACACCAAAGTTGGATTTTTAGGAGATCCTGATGATTTAGCTTCAATTGCGGTATGGTTATTATCACCTCAATCAAAATTTGTTACAGGTCAAACAATTAGTATCGCAGGAGGAGCTATTAGAAACATTTTTGGTTAGGTATTTTATTTGCAGTCCAAATTTAATCTGTTATTTTTGTAATTAATAGAGTGAATTATGGAATGTAAAAAAGATCGTAATAAAGAAAATTGCAATTGCTCATATTCATGCGATAAAAAGGGTGTTTGTTGTGATTGTATTACTTATCATCGAAATTTAGGTCAATTGCCGGCCTGCTATTTTCCTAATGATGTTGAAAAACTTATGATAGATCAATAAGTAAATTTTTAAGCACTATAAATGAACGTGGTTATAGTTGGAATTAAGATATGGAATTACAAAAGTGTGGTTGGGCAAAAAAGCCCTTAGATTTAGAGTATCATGATAAAGAATGGGGTGTTCCTGTTCACGATGATAAAAAACTTTTTGAATTTTTGGTTTTAGATGCTTTCCAGGCAGGATTAAGCTGGAGTACGATTCTTAATAAGAGAGAAAATTTCAGAAAAGCATTCGATAGTTTCGATTACCAGAAAATTGCTAAATATGATCAAAATAAAATAGGTAAACTTATCCTTGATGCTGGGATTATAAGGAATAAACTAAAAATCAATGCAACAATAGGTAATGCAAAAGCCTTTATGGAAGTACAAAAGGAGTTTGGTTCTTTTGATCAATATATTTGGTCGTTTACGGGTGGGAAAACAAAGATCAATACTCGAAAACAACTGATTGATATTCCTTCCACATCAAGTGAATCCGATGCAATGAGTAAAGACCTAAAAAAACGCGGATTTAAGTTTGTTGGTTCCACAATATGTTATGCTTTTATGCAAGCGGTCGGAATGGTTAATGATCATCTAATAAGTTGTTTTAGATACAAAGAAGTAGGAAATGATAAATAATGATATAATTTGTGCTATTTCAACACCTCAAGGGAATGGAGCAATTGCTGTAGTTCGTATGAGTGGTCGTGAAAGTATTGACTTATGCGATTTAGTTTTTAAGGCAGCAAGTAATAATAATAAACTTATTGATCAACCTTCGAACACACTTCATTATGGGACATTAATCGAAAATGATAAAATAATTGATGAAGTAGTAGTATCAATTTTTAAAAACCCTAAATCATACACTGGTGAAGATATAGTGGAAATATCTTGCCATGGATCAGAGTTTATACAACAACAAATTTTGAAGTTGCTTATTAAAAATGGCGCGCGTTTAGCTAATCCCGGTGAATTTACCTTGCGTGCATTTATAAATGGGAAAATGGATTTATCACAGGCAGAGGCTGTTGCTGATTTAATAGCTTCATCATCGACAGCATCACATAAAGTTGCTGTACAACAAATTCGTGGTGGATTTTCAAGTGAAATTGTTAGTTTGCGAGATAGACTATTGCATTTTATTTCACTAATTGAGCTCGAATTAGACTTTAGCGAAGAAGATGTAGAATTTGCTGATAGATCTAAGTTGAATAATCTACTTAATAATATTCAAATCCTTATAAAAAAACTGATTAAATCATTCGATTTAGGTAACGTAATTAAAAATGGCGTTCCGGTAGCAATTGTAGGACATACAAATGTGGGTAAGTCTACATTGCTAAATCGAATATTAAATGAAGAAAAAGCCATTGTTTCTGATATTGCAGGAACAACCCGCGATGCGATCGAAGATGTGATCAATATTGAAGGCATTTCGTTCAGATTTATTGATACAGCTGGAATTCGCGAAACAGTCGATACAATTGAAACTTTAGGTATTGAACGTACATATGATAGAATATCAAAAGCATCTATTGTGCTTTTGTTAGTTGATGCTACTGAAGGACCTGATGAAATAGTTAAAGCTATTAAAACAGTTAAGGATAAAACTGGCAGTAGTGATAAAAAGCTAATTGTAGTGATTAATAAAATAGATAAAGCTAATAATGATAGTAAAATCCAAAACTTAATTAACGATCAAGATACATTACTAAGAATCTCAGCTAAAACAGGTGAAAATATTGATCTGCTTGTTAAGGAGTTATTGTCTGTTGTAAATATTAGTGCATTAAATCAGAACGATGTTATTGTTACTAATGTTCGCCATTTCGAAGCACTCGAAAAAGCTGCTGTATCTTTACAAAGAGCCATTAATGGTATAGATTCTGGTATAACGAACGATTTTCTTGCTCAAGATATCCGCGAAACAATACATTATTTAGGAGAGATTACTGGGGAAATTACGACAGATGAAGTGCTTGGAAATATCTTTAAGAATTTTTGTATCGGAAAATAGGCTTAACTCATTGATGGTATGTATGTTGAACGAATAAATGTCTTCAAATTACTTCTTGTTTAGAAAGTCGTCTTTTCAAATATTTAAGAATTTTTTTACTTAATGATATACCGTATCGGTATAAATTCACTAATAAATTATATTTTATACCCGAACAGGTATAATTTAAGAAAATGGTATAAAAAGCTGTTTATTCTGGTAAAAACCAGACATTTTATGAGTGTAAATTACATAAAAAGAAATTATTAGGATAATTGCGCTTATAAAGCTTGAGGTATCGGTGATATATATTATAAAAATCAGAAATGTTTCATATACACATGAAACTTTTTTTTAATAATATATTATACCCGATCTGATATATTTTTATACAAAATATTTGTTTTTATACCCGAAAAGGTATAATATTGTAGTGTCGAACGATTTTTATACCCTAAAAGGTATAGATATGAATGAAAAATTAGTACAATTTGTAAAACAACGTCGAAAATTGCTTGGACTTACTCAAGAAGAACTTGCTGAAAAAGCAGGAGTAGGGCTCCGTTTTATTCGCGATTTGGAGCAAGGTAAAAAAACTTTACGAATGGATAAAGTGAACCAGGTACTTGCTTTATTTGGTCATGAATTGTTACCTGTTGAATCTAAAAATTTAACTAGTGATGAATAGAAAAGGAAATGTATTTTATGAAAACAGGTTATGTGGTATTATAGAAGAAACAGAAACTGGTTATCGTTTTAGTTATGATGTGGATTATATTAATGATTCAAATTCTAAAGCAATAAGCAAGACCTTGCCTTTATCTAAAAGCGCATATACATCAAATACGATGTTCCCATTTTTCGATGGTTTAATTCCTGAAGGTTGGTTGTTAGATATTGCAGAAAAACATTGGAAAATAGATGAGCGTGATCGTATGGGTTTATTGCTAACTTGTTGCAATGATTGTATTGGAGCGGTTAGTGTAAAACCAATAATTAAAGAATAATGTCAGAAAAGTGTTTATACTGTTATAAGGAGAATATTACCAGTGTGCAGGATTATCATCCATCTTGTAGTAAGAAACTATATGGTAACGAAGAACCTCCAATATTAGAATATTCCTTTTCTGAAATGACAAAGCTTGCAGAAAAAGTTATAGGCAACAGTGTTACTGTACCTGGTGTTCAAGCTAAGTTGTCTTTATATATAGATAAACAAGGTAGTAGACCTTCTAAATTAACCTTGGTTGGTTTGTGGGGAGATTATATATTAAAACCACCAATGGCAAATTACCCACAGTTGCCAGAAAATGAAGATCTTAGTATGCATTTGGCAGATGTTTTTAAAATAAAGGTAGTTCCACATTCACTGATAAAGTTAAAATCAGATGAACTTGCCTATATAACAAAAAGGGTAGATCGTGATAAGAATGGAAAGATGCACATGGAAGATTTTTGTCAGTTATCAGAACGACTTACAGAAGATAAATACAAAGCTTCTATGGAACAAGTTGGGAAATTAATATTACAATATTCTTCAAATCCTTTATTAGATGCATTAACCTTTTTTGAAGTAGCATTATTTTCATTTTTAACTGGCAATGCTGATATGCACTTAAAGAATTTTTCTTTATTAGATTATAGAAACGGAATGACAGGCTTATCTCCGGCTTATGATTTACTTTCAACACGTTTAGTAGTGCCTGAGAATGAAGATAATGAAGAAATGGCGTTGACCCTAAACGGAAGGAAAAGAAATTTTAAGCTACAAGACTTTTTAGTTTTTGGAGAAAGATTAAAATTGACTGAGAAGCAAGTACAGAATTCCTTGAATAAATTTTCAAAACAACTGGATAAAGCATTAAATTTCGTTGATTTTTCTTTCCTGTCTGTCGATTTTAAAGAAGAATACAAAGAATTAATTCAAAAACGAGCTGAAAGACTAAAATTGTAAACTTTTTTACAACTGGTTTACACTTTTTGAAAAATCATATCCTTGTAAACTATTGAAATATAGCAAAATGTAAAAATAAATTACTTTCTGTATCGGTAAACAGATGTAAGATATTGACAATCAACAGATTGAATAGATGAGGTGACGTTAAATTACATCTTGTTTTGAAAGTAGTCTTTCCAAATATTTGAGAATTAAATCTATTAAAAAAAGGAATACAAAATATACTCCAGCAACTAGAGCATTAACTGGAGCAATTGTTGAGAAAGCTTTTAGTGAGAACGAAGCTGAATCAATATATATAACATTGAATCCTGCAACTATATATGATTTTAGTATAAGTGTAGCAACTTTACCTAACAAACAAAAATGCTTTATTAAATGATATTACATTTAACTAAAAAAGCTTTTAGAGAAACTGCCTTCATTAACTTTAATCAAAAGTTGTCATTTTGTTGAGAAAAACCAACATTATTCTAATATAATTGATTTATTGATGGAATATGTCAACAAGAAATTTGCTAAATATTTTGAACACTACAAATTATTTGTATATTTGTTGGAAAATACCAGTATTAAATGTTGAAATAGATGATAACGATGGAAAATACCAACAATAATTGGATAGCAATGGGTGATAATGCCATTATCGTTGCTATCGGCAAATTTATAAAACAAAAGCGTTTGCAGGAAAATAAATCACAAGTATTGTTATCCAAAGAAGCTGGATTAAACCGTTCGACATTGGTGAAAATTGAGAATGGAGAATCAATTACGCTTTCTTCGCTCATTCAAATTTTACGTGTGCTCAATCTGCTACACTTATTGGATATTTTTACAATTGAAGATAAAATTAGCCCAATTGAATATGCACGCTTAAAAGAAAAGAAGAGATTGCGAGCGCGTAAAAAAAATACAGAATCTGATTCAAAGGAAGATATAGGATGGTAGATTATGCATATGTAAAAATATGGGATACGCTTGTGGGAGCTGTAACCTGGGATAGTACAAGAAATTTGGCAGATTTTCAGTACGATAAGAAATTTACTGAAAAAAAATGGGATCTTTCTCCATTAAAAATGCCTATATGGAATGGCGATCATATTTATAGTTTTCCTGAGCTTTTGCCATCAAAAGAAAATACCCAAGATACATTTAAAGGCTTGCCTGGTTTATTAGCAGATTCCTTACCCGATAAATATGGAAATCTTTTAATTGATAAATGGTTAGCACAAAATGAACGTGCTCCGGAAAGTATGAATCCTGTGGAGAAATTATGCTTTATTGGGAATCGAGGTATGGGAGCATTGGAATTTGAACCTAGCCAGATAAAAACAGGTAAAAATACATTTTCAATCGAAGTAAAGAGTTTGGTGGAGATTTCGCAAAAGATGCTTTCGAATCGTGAAAATTTTGGAGCAAGTTTAGAAGTGGATGAACGGCGAGCCATGGAAGAAATTCTTAAAATAGGGACATCTGCCGGTGGTGCACGACCTAAGGCTATAATTGCTTTTAACGAAAAAACGAAAGAAGTAAGGTCGGGGCAAACCAAGGCTCCTAGTGGTTTTTCACATTGGCTGATAAAGCTTGATGGTGTAAGTGATGCTCAGTTTGGCGATAGCCTAGGTTGGGGGCGTGTAGAATACGCATATCATTTAATGGCAAAAGCATGCGATATTGAAATGACAGAATGCGACTTGCTCGAAGAAAACGGAAGAGCACACTTTATGACCAAACGCTTCGACCGCGAAGGAAATCAAACAAAACATCATGTTCAAACTTTATGTGGAATTAACCATTTCGATTACAATAATATGTTTGCTTACAGTTATGAGCAGGCATTTCAAACGATGCGCATTTTAAAATTATCATATCCTGAAGCAGAGC
Source organism: Bacteroidales bacterium (assembly GCA_027859205.1). GTDB lineage: Bacteria > Bacteroidota > Bacteroidia > Bacteroidales > UBA12077 > UBA12077. The sequence continues at coordinate 7,608 of JAQIBH010000103.1, forward strand.
AAATGTTTCGAAGAATGGTATTTAATGTTTTAGCAACTAATTGCGACGATCATACTAAAAATTTCTCATTCCAACTCAAGAAAGATGCTAAGTGGGAATTGGCTCCGGCATATGATGTTTGTTATTCATACGACCCGACAAATATTTGGGTAAATCAACAAACTTTAAGTGTAAACGGTAAACACAAAGATATTGGCAAGGGAGATTTAATGACTTTAGCCAAAACAAATAAGATAAGGAAAGGCGAGCAAATTATTAGTGAAATTAATGATGTAGTAAATAACTGGAGTGATTTTGCATCAAAGACTAAAGTAAGTGATTATTTGCATAAGGACATAAAGTCAAATTTACATGTGCTAAATAAAGATTAATTAGAATCAAGGCATTAAAAATGAAAGACCTTTTAAAATCGTAAGCAATTTTCTCTGGTAAGAAGGTAAGTGGGTAAGAAAGTTTTTAATCTTATTTTAATATATTGACTAAATAAAAAGCTTGCAAAAATTACAACTGGTTTACACTTTTAAAAAATCACAATCCGTGTAACGTGCTAAATACAAGGCGAATATAAAAATAAATTACTTTCTGTATCGGGCAAATAGTTCTAATCGACAATGTATCAGATAGTTCAAAGCCAAATTAGTTTTGCAATGTCCAATTAGTACACCAATGCAATCTTTAATGAATAGCTAAATTTGAGTAATAGTCACAAATATTCTCATAATTGCTACTGCTCGTCGGGATTTTTGTACGGAGATCAGAGAAAAATAAATGACGAGTTATTAATAAATTGTGGAGCATAGCTCAATAAAACCTAACAATAAGCCGATATCTTAATTTAGTTTGCTTTAATTTCATCTATATAAAAAGTCTTAAACCCATTGAAAAGCCTTCCTTTACTATCTATGGCAATTACCTTTATTGAGTGATTTCCAGGAGTAAGTCCATCCGGAAGTTTAGCTTTCCACAAGTGTGCCGTTTGGTCTATACTCTCTATTTGAATTCTTTTATTCAAGTTTGATACAGCTAATGGATCTTTACTTAAAAAATTACGTAATTTAATTGCTTGTGGATTGTCATCTAAATATACCCAAACTGAATCTGTACTTTTTCCTACAAACCAATTAACCCAGATTTCATCGTTATTTATATACGTTCTTATTTGTAAATCGAATGGTTTATTAACTGAGTGGAAAACGTAATTGTAATCTTCTTTTTGTATGTTCAACTGAAAAAATCCTTTTGGGCTTCCATCAGTACATAACGCATACGGAATATTATTTTCATCCAAGGGTCCTGACCACCATGAACCACAAGTAGCTCCTGCTACTAAGCCTTCAAAATTTAAACTGTTTTTCCAGCCATCTTCAGTTATATAATCATATGCTACAATACTATGTAAATGCCCCGAAACTGCAAAAATCTTTTTATGATTTTTAAGTGCTCTAAATAAAGTGAGCATAGTATTTCTAATAATAAAAATTTCATGCAATGGTATATGTGAGAATAGAACAATTGTTTTATTTGCAGGAACGAGTTTTAAATCATTAATAAGCCATTTTAATTGTTTCTTAGTTAGTCCCCCTGAATATATTCCTGCTTTACGAATATCCTTTAGCCATCCATCATAAATCACACTGTTTAATATTATATAATGAAGACTTCCATAATCAAATGAATAAAATTCAGGGCCATAAACATATTTAAATGTCTCAGCAACATACTTATTTTTTGTCGCTTTAAAATTCATATCATGGTTACCAAAAACCCTGTATCCTGGAATCCCAAGAGTTGCTGTAACGTTTTTTTCCTTTGGTAAAATTCCAAGATAATTATTTGCTATATCACCCATTACGATGTAAAAATCAGCTTCTTTTGTAGTCATAAATGGAATAACTCCATCGCGATAATAACCAAGTCTTCTATCATCTTTCATTTGGGGATCACCAATCAATAAACAAGAATGATCTTCTTCACCAGTGTTTTTATAAACTGGAAAATATAAAAACTCAGGTATTTTATTTATCTGTTTAGGACTTGAATATCTTAGTTCTTGCTTCGTATCTTTTGTCTTATATAAAAAATAGAATTCCGGATTATTAAACATATCTAATCTAAATTGATATGCTTCAGGTTTTGTGACAAAAATATAGTTCCCTTCAATGAGTTTTAAAAAAAAATGTCCATTTTCATCAGTAAGTATCACATCCCTTTGATTTGATACCATTACACCATTTACACCCTTTTCATCAGGATCCATTATTGAGTTATTGTTACTATCAATAAAAACATATCCTTCAATATTTTGAGCAACTATAAAATTGTTTAATAAAAAAACAATGATTACGCACTACAGGAGTTTTAAAAAAATGTGTAATGAAAAATGGTTCATAGTTCAATATTTTACTGCTACAAAATAGTAAAATTCATCAAATAGCATAACGAAATTTGTATTTCAGTTCGTAATTCTCGCATAATTCCGAATATACAAATATTAAATAATTAACAATCAAATTAATTAAATGTTCTAAAATATTTATTTCTAAATTTTATGTGACACAAACGCTTAACACTCGTTCAAACTACATGGAGGTTTTAGGGGATCGTAGACAAAATATAATCTTAATAAGGACTTATTTCTAAGGTAATTAAGCAGAATGGAAAATGCTTAAGCAGCCACCGAATACTACTTATTTTATCATGACAATACCGGTATGTTATGTGCTAATGCAAAGGATAAAGTACAAAGAACTGTTAAATAAGTAAAGAATATCTAAATAGATTATTTAACATATAGAGACCCAAAATAGAGCTTTATGTGCTAATAACTTTAAGTAGTTTGATGATATTAAGAATTATTCTATTTTTCTAAAAATTGCCGTAAGCTTTTTGTTATATTTGAGACTAAGCACACATTTATTTTCATAATCTTTGCCTTTCCATTGTACAAATTCATATCCTTTTTTTGGTATGGCTTCTATTCGAATTGGAATATCAGCAAAAATATAACCATCAAAATTACCTTCCTCAAGAGTATATCCCATCAAAGATATTCTACCAGCGTTATTATCACTAACTCTTAGTTTGAGATTTACTGTATCCCTTAAGTTAAAATACTCGATCATATTTTTTCGAATTACAACTGGCCTATTTTCAACAAAGCTCCTAACAAATTTAATATTTGCTTCCCATTCTGTCTGGGTCGTCGAGGTTACTAAATAAGGAATTGTTTTTTGTTGTATTCCACCCCATTTATTAAGATTTCTTTCAATTTCAGGTTCTATGTTACTTTTAAGACTATCTAGAACATACAATACATTTTCTGAGTCAAAAATTGTGTTTAGATAAACAGCCATTCTTTGAATAAATTCAAACCTAAATTCATCACTTTCAAATAACTTTCTGATTAAGTGATTAGACCATAGTTCGGTTGAATAATATTCTGAGTTTTCAGCAAGCATATTATCTAACATATTGAATTTAACATACTTATTGCTTTTAACAAAAGATAGTTCCGTGTCATATAAAATCCAACGCCATTTACCTGTCTCATTCCTTTCTTTCCAAAACTTCATATTGCTATTTGGCCAGTCTCTATTACTAATATATACCTGAATCACTAAGTAATTAATAAATTCGTTAATATCAATCCATTTTTTTACTGTATCATAATTTTCTTCTATTGAAAGTTCACTATTGTCAATGAATTCAATCATCTTATTGTATTGGTCCAAATTACCACAAGATACTTCTAGTTTTTTTTCTATTCCATCAGTTTCAATAATATCAAATTTAGTAGAAATATTCTGGTATTTAGTTTTAATATAATTCTCATTAATCTTTTCGCGAATATTGTGAATACCCCAATATTCGCCATTTAAAAATACAATTGCTGGCTGATATAATTGAGCATCTATATCAATTTTATCTATAACCAAAGTATGAACAAGGCCATCTATTAACATAGTTACTCCCCAGTCATTACCACCATTTCGCAGAAGAAAAGTTTTAGTTTTGTCAGGTGATCTTACACCGAATAGTTCGTATGATATTGTTGGTGTACCATATTTTTTCCTTGCAAAAATAGCTAAAGATTTTTGTGCATAAGTTCTACTTGATCGGCCATGGATTCTAACTCCAGCATTAATATTAAACCCAAGGTCGCCATTAATATCAAAATATTCCAAACTTACAGGCCTTTCCCATGATTGAAAATAATTTGCCGGGTCCCATACCTGGGAATAATTTGCCGATTCCCATTCATTATCTTTGCATTTTATTCCTTTAACATAAATACCAATGTTTTTATCCCATAAGTATTTAGGGTCAGTTACCAATGAAACTACCGGCAGGCTAAATGACTCATTAATTAGGTATGTTTGGGTAATAATTTTACCAAGTAATTTGTTTTCGGAATAAGTTCTAGCCCTTATAATTGTATTATTATTAATTTCAATCGGAAGTAAATATTGATATGATGCTTGGGTTGGTTTAGAACCATCTAAAGTATAATATATTTTCTCATTATCAGAAGAAGAAAGTTCTAATTTAAAAGACTTTTCGTAAAATCCTGTTTTTTCAGAAAAAATTGGTTCGCCTGAAAAATCTAATATTTTATTACCAAACGTAGGATTCTCTTTTATTGGCGTAGCTTTATGAAAATACATCAACTGGTTAATTGAACCAGCTACACGTCCATATGTAATATCAGGGACTTGTGGTGGATAATTAATTGAGTCTACTACAATTGAATCTCTATTAAAAAGATAAATTGATTCTCCATCAATATTTAGCTTAAAATTTGTATGATTCGAAGTATTAAGGTTATCGAGCCAAAACAGTTTAAATCCTTTGGAAGCAATTGAAGTATAGAAAGGGATTTCCCATTTAGTTGGTTTCGTTTTGTTATCGGTTAAATACCAGTTACCAATAGAGATTTCTTCGTCACTATTATTATAAAGTTCAATCCAATCGCTGAAATTTTTATTATTTCTATCAAGATTCGTTGAAGTATTAGATGCCAGAATTTCATTAATAACAATTTGTGCTTTGCTTTTGGGACCAACAAAAACTATTAATTGAAATCACTAGCATCCGAAAGTCGGAATTTTAAAAAGCCCTCAGAATCCTGTATTTTTGAGTTCGACAAAACTTTTTAAATATGGGACTCTTCAGGCGAAACAAAAATAACAATAATCCAA
>JAQIBH010000104.1 GCA_027859205.1 Bacteroidales bacterium
TGGACTAAAAGTGCCATAGTTTTATGCTGCGAATGAAATTCGCTACATTTAATTTCGAATAATGAACAAGGAATGATGAATGATGATTTTAAAAGTGTATTCAAACTTTTGTACTTCATACTCAGTTAGAAGGCTCCTTCGAAATTCGTTAATCAATATTCGATGTTCGATATTTTAAATTTATATAAACTAAAGTAGCTGCAATAAAATTGCAGGGTTTTAACCATTAACTAGAAATTAAAATTAATTATGCCACAAATTTCACAAAAGGGACAAACAATGCCCGCTTCGCCGATAAGGAAATTGGTACCTTATGCTGAAGAAGCAAAAAGGAAAGGACATAAAGTTTATCACCTTAATATTGGTCAACCTGATATTCCTACGCCTGAAATTGCTTTAGATGCCATAAAAAATTTAACCGAAAAAGTTATTGAATATAGTCATTCTGCAGGAAATGAATCTTACCGAAGAAGTTTAGCAAAATATTATCAAGGAGTTAATATTGATGTAGATCATACCGAAATGCTAATTACTACAGGTGGATCAGAAGCAATTACATTTGCATTTTTATCTACTTTAAATCCAGGAGATGAAGTAATCATTCCTGAACCATTTTATGCAAACTATAATGGTTTTGCAATTGCGGCTGGTGTTGTAGTTAAACCCATCACTTCTTCAATAGACAATGATTTTGCTTTGCCTGCAATTGAGGAATTTGAAAAACTTATTACTCAAAAAACAAAAGGTATTGTAATTTGTAACCCTAACAACCCAACAGGTTATTTATATTCAGAAGAAGAATTACAACAATTAAAAACATTAGTTGAAAAGTATGATTTATACTTATATTCTGATGAAGTATATCGAGAATTCTGTTACGACGGAAACACTCATTTTTCGGCAATGAATTTAAAAGGAATAGAAAACAACGTTATTTTAATGGATTCTGTTTCGAAACGATATAGCATGTGTGGTGTTCGTATTGGTGCTCTGATTACAAAAAATAAGGATGTAATAAATGCTGCAATGAAATTTGCTCAAGCTCGCTTATGTCCTCCATCATTTGGACAGTGGGCAAGTGAAGCGGCGTTAAATACTCCAAATGAATATTTCGAAGAAGTTTACAATGAATATATCGACCGAAGAAATTTTATGGTGAATGCTCTAAACAAAATGGATGGTGTTTATTGTCCAATGCCAAAAGGTGCATTTTATACTGTTGTTAAACTTCCAATTGATGATGCTGATAAATTTGCTCAATGGATTTTAACAGATTTTGAATACAAAAAACAAACAGTAATGGTTGCACCAGCTACAGGGTTTTATGCAACACCTGGCTTAGGTAAAAATGAAGTTCGAATTGCTTATGTTCTTAATAAAGTCGATTTAGCAAATGCAATGGAAACTTTAGAAGCTGCTTTAAAAGTATATCCTGGAAGAACAATTTAAATATTCAGTATATTTAAGAGAGATTGTCGGAAGGCAATCTCTTTTTTTATTATTCAAAATCTTTATAAATCAAATATTTTTTTCTAGTTTTTTTAAATTTCTTTAAACCAGGTTGCCAACTTTTCCTAATTTCTTCTGCAGATTTCCCTTGAAGAATTAGTTTTTTTAATTGATCTGTTCCTGAGATATTATAAAAAAAGGAATTAAAAAAATGTTCTTGATTTTCAATATTATTATATGCAAAAAGCAACCATTCTAAATTTATTTTTTTCTGAAAAATAAGATCTTCGATTTCAATTTTTCGTAAATCAACACCAAAGCATTTTTCATTTTTATATTTTGGGTATTTACTGGCTCCATCGATACTTTTTGGTGTAAATGTAAATTTTGCATTTTGCAAATCGGGTCCTCCAAAAACTTGAAACGGAAATTCTGTACCTCGACCTGCACTCATGCTTGTACCTTCAAAAAAGCCTAACGACGGATACAAATAAACTGAAAGCATATTTTGCAAATTCGGAGATGGATTCAAAGCTAACACAAACAAAGAATCGTGTGTGTAGTTGCCACAAGGAATAAAGCTTAAATTACATGCCAAACTATTTTTCAACCAACCTTCGCCATTAACCATTTGAGCATATTCAGCAACAGTCATTCCATGTACAATAGGAACAGGATGCATCCCAACAAAAGATTGGTAGCTTGTATCGAGAATCGGTCCATCAACATAAAAACCATTTGGATTAGGTCTGTCTAATATTAACAATTCTACATTCATTTCAGCACAAGCTTCCATAACATAGTGCATAGTTGAAATATATGTATAATATCGAACTCCAACATCTTGCAAATCAAAAACCACTATATCGATATCTGTTAAATCATTTAAATTAGGTTTTTTGCTGTTACCATATAATGAAATAACCGGTAATCCTGTTTTTTTATCTATATAATTATTCACATGCTCACCTGCATCTGCTTTACCTCTAAAACCATGTTCCGGACTAAAAATTTTTATTATATCAACACCCAAACTTAAAAGTGAATCAACCAAGTGCGAACCATTAATATTAGTAGTATGATTTGCAACCACAGCAATATTCTTGTTTTTTAATATGTCCACATATTTTTCTGTTTGCTGCGCTCCAGTTTTTATGCGAACTGCCTTTTTATCAGATACCTGTCCAACGCAGCTTAAATTAAACAGTATAAATACTAAAAATAAATATTTGATATAATTCATATGAATGTACTTATAGAAAGCCCTAAAGTAATAATTTTCTTAATAAAGAAAGAATAGTTCTTTTAATATTAATGTTTTATAGAAACAATTTTTCTAATAATACAGTGTTTTAATTTTTCTTACATTTGTGAAAAACAATAAGTACTTTAATTGAGCTAAAGTATAAAGTGCCTAAAATTAAAGATAAATTAGAATAATTTTCAAAAATATTAGTTTTGATATAATACTGAAAATTGTAAGGAAACAATTGAACAAAATAGTTTAATTAATAAACTTTAGGCATTTCAACCTTTAGACACTAGCTTCATATAATTTATAAAATTTTAAATAGCGAATCTTGAATACAGAACTTTTTATTGCAAAGCGCATTTTCTCTGACAAAACAGTTAAGAAAGGAATATCGCAACCGATTGTTACAATCGCAGTTATTGGCATTGCTCTTGGCTTGGCTGTTATGATTCTTTCTGTGGCTATAGTTACAGGATTTAAATTGGAAATAAGCAATAAAATTATCGGATTCGGTTCTCATATCCAGATTGTAAACTACGATACAAACATATCTTTCGAAACTGCACCAATAAATAAACAGCAAAGTTTTTATACGGATATTAATGAGTTAAGTGGCATTAGTAAAGTACAGGAATTTGCTATTAAAGCAGGTATTATAAAAACAAAAACAGATTTTGGAGGAGTTGTTTTAAAAGGAGTGGGAGAAAATTTTGATTGGTCTTTCTTCGATAAGAATATGGTTAGCGGTAAATCGTTTAGAGTGAATGATTCGTCCAAAACAAATGATATTCTTATTTCAAATTATGTTGCCAAATTGCTTAAATTAAATGTTGGAGATAAAATTATAGCATATTTTATTCAACAACCTGCGCGAATGCGATCATTTATAATTTCGGGAATTTACGAAACAAGTCTTTCGGAATTTGATGAAAAATTTGCATTAGTTGATATTAGTCACATTCAAAGACTAAACAATTGGACTGATGATGAAATAAGTGGATTTGAAATTATAATTAAAGATTTTTCCCAATTAGATAAAATGACTCAAGATGTTCGCGACATAGTTGGTTTTCATTTTAATCCAGATGGAACTAAATTGAAAGTTTTAAGTATTAAAGAAAAGTATCCGCAAATGTTCGATTGGTTAAATCTAATTGACATGAATGTGTGGGTAATTCTTATTTTATTAATTGCAGTTGCAGGATTCAATATGGTTTCGGGTTTGCTTATTTTAATTCTTGAACGAACCAATATGATAGGAATCCTTAAAGCTGTTGGTACAAAAAATTGGTCTATCAGAAAAATCTTTTTATATCAGTCGGGATTTTTAATTTCTAAAGGTTTGCTTTGGGGTAACTTAATTGGTATTACTATTTGTGTTTTACAAGCAAAATTCCAGATTTTCAAACTCGATCCTGAATCTTATTACATTGATGCCGTACCAATAAATCTTAATTTGTGGCATATTCTTACTCTTAACTCTGGAACATTAATAATAACAGTATTAATGCTAATAATTCCATCTTATATTATTTCTCGATTGAGTCCGGAAAAAACATTGAGATTTAATTGATATTTGATAAAAATTACTTCTGTATTTATTCAAATAAACATTTAGTTAATGTTCATAAACTGTTTAAAGTTTAAATTTTAAATCTCCCTTTTTTTTTACTAATTTAACGCTCTTTCTAAGCATTTTTATTTGCTTAGAGTATTCTTTAAACATACAATTACAATGAAAAACGATAAATCCCCCGAAATTTTAGAATTTAGCCCAAAAAGAAATTATGAGCTTACTCAAAAAGAGGTAGGCTATATTACTCGTAAAAAAGCAAAAGAAGCTGATTATAAAAGAATTGGGTTTATGTCAGGCTTAGAAGTTCATCAACAATTAAAAACAAAAGAAAAATTATTTTGCCATTGTCCTGCAGGTATTTTTCATAGTCACGAAGATTATAACGCCGAAGTAATTCGTCATATGCGACCAACATTAAGCGAGCTTGGAGAATATGACGGTACGGCACTAATGGAATATAAAACTCGTAAAGAAATTATATATAGATTAAATAATAAAACCGCTTGTACTTACGAAATCGATGATACTCCTCCTTTCAAGATTGACAGAGAAGCATTGGGATATGCCCTCGAAATCTCCTTATTATGTAAATTAAATATTGTTGGGGAAGTTCATATTACTCGGAAACAATACTTAGATGGAAGTATTCCGACTGGATTTCAACGAACAGCAATTTTAGGTGTTGAAGGCGAAATCCCTTTAAAAAATAAAAAAGTACGATTAATTCAGTTAAGCATTGAAGAGGATTCCTGTAGAGAAATTTCTGATATTCGACATACTAGATTATATAAAACAGATCGATTAGGCATGCCTTTGATCGAAACGGTTACATATCCTGAAATGTATACTCCTGATGAATTAAAAGAAGCTGCAGAATATATCAGATTCTTAAACAGAAGTACTGGCCGGGTTCGAGTAGGAAGTGGCGCAGGTCGTGAAGACGTTAATGTTAGTTGTAAAGGCGGAACACGAGTTGAAATAAAAGGAGTTTCTTATAATAAATTAATTCCTGAATTATCTCATATTGAAGCATTTCGTCAGTGGGCTCTATTAAATATCAAAAGCAAATTAAATGATAAAATAAAAAATCCTTCAAAATGGAAAATCCAACATCAAGAAATTGATTACCGTGATTTTGATTTAAAATACGATCCAATTACAAATGGATTAATTGATAAGTACAGAATATTAGCAGTCAATCTTCCAAATTTTAAAGGAATTCTATCTCATTTTACTCAACCTGGGAAAATATTCGCAAATGAAATTTCTGATAGACTAAAGGTTATTGCTTGTATTGAAAAACCAAATATGGTTCATTCCGAAGAACTTGAACCTAAAATTATTGAAGAAAACTTCACGAAAATAAAAGACCTTTTAAATGCTCAAGAAAATGATGCTCAAATTATTTTCTGGGCACCAGAAGAGGACATTCCAATAGCATTAGAAACTATCGAAGAACGTTGTCAGATGGCATTTGAAGGTGTTCCTAAAGAAACACGAAAATCTTTTCTCGATGGAACAACAATTTTCGAAAGAGTTCTTCCTGGCGCTGACAGAATGTATCCAGATACTGATTCAGCACCAATTCCGTTAGAAAACAGTTATGTTGATGGGCTGAGTGAAAATTTACCATCGGATGTAATTGACAGATATAATCAGTTAAAAAAATGGGGAATCCCTGAAGATACATACACATTTATTTTTAGAAATAATCTGTTCCTACTAATTGAAAAGCTTATCAACACATTAAAGATTAAACCAATGTACATAGGAACATTTATTGGACATCGATTAAAATTTGTTGAAGGTCATTATACAACTGCAGATAAATTTGAATACTCAAAAATTTATGATCTCTTTAAATATTTAATTGACAATAAACTAGATATTCAGCTAAGCAAGAATATGCTTCCCGTCGTTTATCAATACCCAAAAATGGATTTTGATTCTATTCTCACAAGTATAAATTTTAAAAAATTTACTCAAGAAGAAATCTTATCAAAAATTCCATTTTTAAAACAAAAATTTTCTGAGATTAAAATCTCTAAAGATGATAAAGTATCAAAACAATGGATTATGGGTGAATTACAAAAGACAGCAATTGGTAATATCCCGCCAGATCAATTGGCAAAAGAAATAGAACAAAACTAATTTCATTTTAAACCTGTCTGCCGATTGGCAGGCATTCAAATCCACAAATAATGAGTGAAGATATTTTTCAAGGATATAAAGGCAAAGCATTAGAAGTTCTAAAAAAATATAATGTTAGGGTTTGGGGTCAAACAACAATCCAAACTACAAGAGGAAATTTTGAAGGTACAGTTCTTCCACGTGCAGAAAACGATGATGATTTTCACATTGTATTAAAAATTGCTACAGGATATAACATTGGAATTGATATTGGCACTATTAATGAGATGAAAGAAACTGGTTATAAAAAAGCCAATTACAAAATCCCTGAAAAAGAATTTCCTATAACTGAAGGCCTTCCAAATGTAAAATTATTTGGTACTGGAGGAACTATAGCTTCCAGGCTGGATTATAGAACAGGGGCAGTAATACCAGCCTTTTCTCCAGGAGAATTATACGGCGCAGTACCTGAGCTTGCTGACATATGCAATCTAACTACTGAAAAAGTATTTGCAGTTTTCAGTGAAAACATGGGACCTAAACAGTATGTAGCACTTGCTAAAGCCATTGGAGAAGAAATAAAAAATGGAATAGATGGTATTGTTATAGGACATGGAACAGATACATTGCATCATACTGGTGCGGCATTAACATTTATGGTACAGAATTCTCCAATTCCAATTGTTTTAGTTGGCTCGCAACGATCTTCAGATCGTCCCAGTTCTGATGCAGCTCTTAATTTAATGCATGCAATGAAAACTGCTGGCCATTCAGATATTGCAGAAGTTATGGTATGTATGTTTGGTGCAACATCAGATGAATATGGCTTATTGCATAAAGGTACCAGAGTAAGAAAAATGCATTCATCTTATAGATCTACCTTTCGCACAATTGGTGATATACCTCTGGCAACTGTTAACAGAGACAAAATCACGCACATTAAAAAAGATTACAAACATCGTCGAAAAGATAGAAATGTGGATATCCTTCCTTATTTCTCTGATAAAGTTACAATGATTTATTACTATCCGGGAATGAAACCCGATACCATTGATGCTTTAGTAGATAATGGTTATAAGGGAATTGTTATCGTTGGAACTGGCTTGGGCCATGTAAATAAAGAATTGTACCCAGCTATAGAAAGAGCTACTAAAAAAGGTGTAGTAATGTATATGACTCTGCAAACACTTTGGGGTTTCGTACATATGTTTGTATATGATACTGGTAGAGATATGATGGCAAAAGGTGTTATACCTACCGGGAATATGTTACCTGAAGTGGCTTTTATAAAATTAGGATGGGCTTTGGGACAAACTAAAGATCCTGAAGAAATAAAAAAAATAATGCTTACACCAATTAATGATGAAATTACAAAAAGGGAGCCATATAATGGATACCTGATTTATCAAGGTGGTGTTCCCGAAGTTGAAGACTTTATTAAAAAGTTTAGAAAGTAAATTTATGTTCACCGATTTTTTTGAAAACTTAAAAAAAGAACTAAAAAAAGATTTGCCCGGCAAAAAAGCCCAAATAAAAATGGCGCCTGGTGTTCAACATCAATCTGAATCTCCGAACAAATGCAGAACTGCAGGAGTTCTTATATTACTTTATCCAAAGAACAAAGAACTTAATGTCGCTTTTATTCAACGAACAGAATATAATGGCCCTCATAGTGGTCAAGTTTCATTTCCAGGAGGAAAATCAGAAACTACGGATCTTGATATAATTTCTACCGCTTTACGTGAAAGTCAAGAAGAAATAGGTATTGATCCGAACCAAGTAAGTATTCTTGGCCAATTAACACCATTGCATATTCCGGTAAGTAATTTTTTAGTTTATCCAATAGTAGGTGTGTATAAGACCTCTCCATTATTTAAAGCAAATCCTCTCGAAGTAAAAGAAGTAATTAGTTTTAAGCTTCGCGATTTATTAAATCCAGATAATTGTACTTCAAAAGAATTTAAATATGGTGATTTATCCTTTATGGCTCCGATCTACAATCCAAACAATGTTACTATTTGGGGAGCTACTGCAATGATTTTATCAGAATTTTTAGAGATTTTAGAAACAAGCAATTTTAAGTCTCTGGAATAGCATTTTTATAATGCTCGTATCTTTCAATAATTTCAATAACGTAGTTATAGGTTTCTGAACCACGACAATAACCATATTTTACAACAGGATCTTTATAATATAGTGGATTTGATTTCTTAAGAATATATTCGTCAACATTATTTTCCCAAATATTAGGATTTTTACCATCTTTTTCAGCTAATCTACGAGCATCTAGGACATGCCCTAATCCAACGTTATATGAAGCTAGGACAAATTTTATTTTTTCTTCTTCATCAGTCATTCCACGTTTTTCAAATCTTATATTAAGCCATTGAATAAAATCTACACCTGCCTTAATATGTTTTTCCGGTGAAGAACTTTTATTTACTCCGAATGTTTTTGCAGTAGTAGGCATTAATTGCATTAGACCATAAGCTCCAGCCCATGATTTTACATTTGCTTTAAATCGTGATTCCTGATAAATTAATGAAGCTAACAATCTCCAATCCCAATCAATATTTTTACTATATTTTTTAATATGTTCGTCATAAACCGATACTTTTCCAAAATTACTAGCATAATAGTCACTTTCAACTATTTTTATTGATCGTGGATTTTTAAAATACTTAGCGTAAATTAAAGCGTATTTTGTAGATTTCTTAAATTCCTTTAGCCATGTATCAATTTCTGATTTTAATAAACTGTCACCCTTCTTTAATCCCCAGGCCAAATTTTGAGGAAAACTAACGGCTGTTTTTACATCCAATATTGGATAATAAATTTGATTTACTAGTGCAATATTCTCATCAGCTACCGTATAATCAATTTCACCTCTTGCAACTAATTCAATTAATTCTTCAACCTCTTTATCCGACTTTTCAATTAATTTAATACTATCTCCTATTTCATCAGATAAATTCCTCATTCGTTGCTCATAAGAAGTGCCTTTTTGAACATATACAACTTTACCAGCTAAATTCAATTGATTTCTTAACAGATTAGCTTCAAGTTCATCCTTTGATAATTTATTCCAGTTTTCTGGTTTTCTTTGAACTAATACCTGATGAGTTTGGCTATGAGGGTAAGTGAAATCGATTGTCTTCGACCTTTCTTTTGTTACAGTAAGATTTATTCCAATAATATCACAATCTCCTCTTTTTAACATCTCAAAGTTCTTATCAATATCATTTTCAACTTTTACTTCTAGCTTTACACCCAGATCTTCAGCGAGTAATTTTAATAACTCATACTGATATCCCATTGGTTCACCTCTGTAAATAAAATAATTGGTTGAGTTATAATCCATAACCGCAACTAGTTTTCCTTTCTTTTTTATTTTTTCAATAGAATTTAAAGACGAAAAAGATTCCTTCTCTTTCTCTTTACAAGTATTAAAAGTTAACACTATTATTAAAATAAATAATAAAGGAAATTTTAGATTTCGTATAAAATCGCTCAAAATATACCGTATTGGTTTAACGTATGATTTACGTACTGAATATTATTTTGTTACAAAGTTTATGAGTAAACTAATATATAACAAACTTTTGAGTAGTTATTATGTGGTTTTCATACTGTCTCAAATATGAATAAATTTCATAAAATAAAAAAGCCTCAATCTTCATGATTGAGGCTTTTTTAAAAAATTGGCGACGACCTACTCTCCCACAAACGCAGTACCATCGGCGCTAACGGGCTTAACTTCTCTGTTCGAAATGGGAAGA
>JAQIBH010000151.1 GCA_027859205.1 Bacteroidales bacterium
TTGGATTATTGTTATTTTTGTTTCGCCTGAAGAGTCCCATATTTAAAAAGTTTTGTCGAACTCAAAAATACAGGATTCTGAGGGCTTTTTAAAATTCCGACTTTCGGATGCTAGTGAAAATTTATATAATATTATATAAAAGATGCACTTGTGTGTTTGTAAAAAATTACTATTTTTGATGCCCATTATTATAATGTTTGTTTAGAAAATTTACTAGAAATTATTATTAATTAAATCATTAAATACAATGAAAACTTATCAAGCTGAAAAAATAAGGAATATTGCTTTGATTGGTAATGCGGGGTCTGGAAAGACCTCTCTTGCAGAAGCAATGCTTTATGAAGGTGGTATTATTGATAGGAAAGGAACAGTAAATGGCAAAAACACTGCTTCTGACTATAATGAAATTGAACAGGAGAATTTAAATTCAGTTTTTTCGACTGTGCTATATACAGAATTTAACGACCATAAAATAAATTTTATCGATACTCCGGGAGCTGATGATTTTATTGGAGGAGTTATTTCTTCATTTACCGTGGCCGATTTAGCAATAATGCTTGTAAATGCACAACAAGGCGTTGAAGTAGGAACTGAAATTTTAAACAGACATTGTGAAAAATACAACAAACCATTGATGTTAATATTTAACAAACTGGATCATGAGCACGCAAATTACGAAAAGACAATTGAAGCCGTAAAAACTACTTTTGGGAATAAGGCTGTTGTTGTTCAGTATCCAGTTGCAACTGGCTCAGATTTTAATGCAATTATTGATGTGCTTTTAATGAAAATGTACAAATTCAATGATGCTGGAGAAAGAGAAATTTTAGAGATTCCTGCTGATCAAAAAGACACAGCAAATGAATTACATAATACATTAGTCGAAGCTGCTGCTGAAAACGATGAGAATTTAATGGAGTTATACTTTGAAAAAGGTTCTTTGGACGAAAACGAAATGAGAAAAGGAATTAGGGCTGGGTTAATTACTCGTGGCTTGTTTCCTATTTTTTGTGCATCAGCTGAAAAGAATATTGGTATAAAAAGAGTTTTAGAATTTATTACAAATGTTGCCCCTGCTCCAGACATGATTCCTGCAGTTAAAACTGTTGACGATAAAGAAATAGAATGCAAAGAAGAAGGGGATACCAATATTTTTGTTTTCAAAACAACAAATGAATCTCATATTGGAGAAATAAATTATTTTAAAGTCTATTCCGGACAAGTTACAGAAGGAATGGATTTAAATAATAATTCTACAAGAACTAAAGAAAGACTTTCTCAATTATATGTAGTTGCAGGTAAAAATCGAACAAAAGTTTCAAAACTTGTTGCTGGGGATATAGGTGCTGCGGTAAAATTAAAAAATACAAAAACCAACCATACCTTATCAAACTCAAAGGATGAAGTAAAATTTCCAAATATTTCATTTCTTAATTCAAAATACAGAACTGCCATTAAAGCAGTTAGCGAAACGGATGACGAAAAATTAGGAGAAGCATTAAACAGATTACACGAATTAGACCCAACTGTTGAAATCGAATATTCAAAAGAATTAAAACAAATTATTCTTTCAGGACAAGGAGAATACCATTTAAATAATATTGTTAAATGGCATCTTGATAATGAATATAAAATTGAATCTGTATTTTACGCTCCCAAAATTCCATATAGGGAAACTATTACAAAAACTGCTGCTTCAAATTATCGTCATAAAAAACAATCAGGTGGATCAGGCCAATTTGGTGAAGTGTATATGGTAATTGAACCATACAAAGAAGGGATGGCAGATCCAGTTAGTTATAAAATTAATGGTAGGGACGTAAAAGTTTCTGTTAGAAACAAAGAAGAACAATCCTTACCTTGGGGTGGGAAATTAGTATATTATAATTGTATTGTTGGTGGTTCTATTGATGCTCGTTTTTTACCTGCTATATTAAAAGGTATTATGGAAAAGATGGAAGAAGGCCCGTTAACCGGATCATATGCACGTGACATTAGAGTTGCAGTTTATGATGGTAAGATGCACCCAGTTGACTCAAATGAACTTTCATTTAAATTAGCCGGACGTCACGCTTTTAAAGCTGCATTTAAAAGTGCTGGACCTAAAATTATGGAACCTATTTATGACATTGAAGTGTTAGTTCCTGCCAACAGAATGGGTGATGTTATGAGTGACTTACAAGGAAGAAGAGCAATGATTGAAGGCATGAATAGTGATAAAGGTTTTGAAAAACTAAATGCTAAAGTTCCATTAGCTGAGCTTAATAAGTATTCAACTGCATTAAGTTCCATATCCGGTGGAAGAGCCACTTATTCAATGAAGTTCTCTAAATACGAACAAGTACCGATGGATGTTCAGGATAAATTAATGAAGACATTCCAAGAGGAAGAAGAAGAAGATTAGATATTATTAGTATCTATAGATACAAAAAAGCTTGATCGATTTGATCAAGCTTTTTTTATACCTAATATTATATAGTAAAATTTTATCAGAATAATCTAACCACACCAAATTGAGCACCTCCAGTATTTGTATTTGGATCTTGCTCTGCTTCAGCATCAGAGGACTGTGTACTTGGTTGCTTTCCTTGATTATTATTATCATATGTTACATTATCCCAACCTAAAATTTCTACTACAAAGAAATAGTTTCCCGCAGGAGCCTCTCTGTTACTATTTCTAACTTTACCATCCCAACCTTCCCAATCACTAATATCTCCTACAAACTCATGAACAACCTGTCCTACTCTATTAAAAATAGTTATTTTAAAGGATCGTATAGATTGATAATCAAGTAAAATAAACTTATCATTCTCTCCAAAAGTACTATATGGAGTAAAAACATTAGGAAATTCAATTAAAGATGGCTCCACTTTAATATTAAAAAATATAGAATCTTTACAACCATATTCGCTTTCACTAAATAATCTTAAAACATATGTCCTACCCGAATCGGCAACTGTATAATAATATGTATGTTCAGGTTCTTCAAGAAAATCGGAAGTAAATATTGTATCTATATCATTATTCCGCAAAGTATCACCAAAAAACCAAATGTAATTTGCGCCGTTTAATGATTCATTAACAAAAGAAACTTTTAAGGGTGCAGATCCCGAAATTTCATTCTCGCTACTTCCCGTTGAAACATCTTCTGTTTTATTATCAATTGAAGTCCAAGAAAAATCGGCATCGGTTTCTATCGCAAAATATTCTATATCATCCTCTGCCTGGCAGCCAAATCTATCGGTAATTGTCACAGAAAAGATTGTATTTTCCGTTGGAAGTTCAGAATTATTGTCTGTTGGATCTTCAGCAACACTAGTAAATGGTCCATTAAAACTTCTAAAACTATCCATTTCCGGTGAAGATGTCCATTCGTATAAATCTAATTTGTTTTGTAAAGTATAAGAATCTCCAGTTATAACATTAAAATAATTTAATGGTGTGTTAAAATACATTGAAGTATGATAATATGGATCAGTTATTAATGCTAAGTAATCGCAATCATTTTCTTGATGAAATTGTATTTCAATACTAATATTCGTATTATTATAAACCCAAGCTACATATTCTTGTATTGTATCTGGTTTAGTTAAAACAACTTTGTAACCACCATTTGCCAAATTTGAAATAACAGAACGTGTTGAATTATTAATAATTGAAAAGCCCGTAAGTGTATCTGTAAAATCGTTTGTTAATTCATTATACTTAAACCACTCAAAGTTATAACCACCAAAACCAATTGAGTCCTCTGCAACTAAACTACCACCATTTGCATCATCTGTGCAAAATACAAAAACAAAATCACTATCTGAATATTCGGTTGCTTCGGAAAAAAGCGCAGCAGAAGAAATTTGGCTAAATCCATTTATATAAAATATCAATCCAAAACCCAATAATAAATATTTCAATCTCATCACTCTTAACAAATTTCTCTCGATATTTATGTAAGCTACAATAATAACAATTATCGATCAATAAAATTGTATGACATTTATGTTTTTTCTTTATCAACATAAAATATAATTTCATATCAAAAATGTGTATAAATACTTTTATATGATCTTGGTTTGATAAATAATAGATATATTTTTACAAGCTTAAAATTAGAATTAGAGAAAGGAATTTTTTATTGTGCATGATTATTTAAACGATTTAAACGAAGTACAAAAAGAAGCGGTTGTAAATTATACGGGAGCTTCATTAGTAATAGCAGGTGCCGGATCAGGAAAAACACGTGTTTTAACATATAGACTGACACACTTGCTTGCTAAAAATATTCCAGCATATAATATTTTATCATTAACTTTTACAAACAAGGCTGCAGCAGAAATGAAATCGCGTGTTACAAAAATGATTGGCAGTGATGCAGCTCGATTTTTATGGATGGGGACTTTTCATTCTGTCTTTGCTCGTATATTAAGAACAGAGGCTAAAAACCTTGGTTACACCTCAAATTTTACAATATACGATACAATTGACTCAAAAAATCTAATTAAAAAAATAATTAAAGAATTAGGTTTAGATGATAAAACCTATAAGCCAAATGAAATTTACGGAAGGATTTCAAGTGCTAAAAACAATTTGGTAAGTTCAAAAGCTTATAGTAGTAATCAACAATTAATGATTCAGGATCAGAAAAGCAAGCCTCCACGTCCAAGAATGGCTGAAATTTATATGATGTATGCCAATCGTTGTAAAAAAGGCGATGCTATGGATTTTGATGATTTGTTATTAAATACAAACATTCTTTTTAGGGATTTCCCTGAGATTCTTGAGAAATACCAAGATAAATTCAAATATATTCTTGTTGATGAGTACCAGGATACAAATTTCTCTCAGTACCTAATTATTAATAAGCTAAGTGCTAAAAATAAAAACATATGTGTAGTTGGCGACGACGCCCAAAGTATTTATGCCTTTCGCGGAGCCAAAATCGAAAATATTCTTAATTTCAGAAACGATTACCCAGGGTATCAGCTATATAAATTAGAGCAAAATTACAGATCAACAAAAGTAATTGTTAATGCTGCTAATAGTTTAATAAAAAAAAATAAAGAACAAATCCCAAAAAATATATATTCAAAAAATGCTGATGGCGATAAAATCAACGTTTTAGAAACTGAAACTGATAAAGACGAAGCTTACACTACGGCGCGAATTATTCAAGAGATTATTACGGAAAGAGATTACGACTATAAAGATTTTGCAATACTATACAGAACAAATGCACAATCAAGAAATTTTGAAGAAGCATTACGTCGATTTAATATACCTTATAAAGTATACGGGAGCATATCGTTTTATCAACGCAAAGAAATAAAAGATGTTCTAGCCTATTTTCGTTTTGTTGTAAATCAAAAAGACGATGAAGCTTTATTAAGAATTATTAATTATCCAACTCGTGGAATTGGTCAAACAACAATCTCAAAAATTGAGAGTTACACTAAAACCCATGATAAAAATATTTGGGAATCTTTATTAGAAATCAACAAAGTTCAAATTGGACTAAATTCGGGAACTATATCTAAGTTGATTAAATTCAGATCATTAATACAAGGATTTATTGAAGATATAAAAAGCCTTGATGCTTATGATGCTGCAATGGATATTGCAAAAGAAACAGGAATATTAAAAGATTTAAAAGATACAGAATCGCATGAAGCACTGACAAAGTATGAAAATGTTGAAGAACTCTTAAACGGAATCAAAGAATTTGTTGATGAAAATAATGATCCTGATACGTTTCCTGCTTTAAATAAGTTTATGGAGAATGTATCTTTGTTAACAAACCAGGATAATGAAAAAGCTGATGAAGTAAATACCATAACTATAATGACTATTCACTCAGCTAAAGGCTTGGAATTTAAACATGTCTTTGTAGTGGGATTAGAAGAAAACCTCTTCCCTTCCCCGATGTCTTCAGGCACACAAAAAGAACTTGAAGAAGAACGCAGATTATTTTATGTTGCTTTGACAAGAGCAGAAGAATCGGTCATTATATCATATGCAAAAGAAAGGTATAAATGGGGTGTACCAACAAGTTGCAGACCAAGCAGGTTTATAAAAGAAATAGACGAACAATATCTCGACTTACCTGAGTCATTTTTTGAAAGTACAACTACATCTTTTAGTGGTGGAGATTTGTTCGAAGACTCATCTAAACCCAGATTTGAAAAAAGAAAATCGGGTATTAATGCTACAGTACCATTAGTAAATAAAAAACTAATTAAATTAAGTGAAGCAAACAGAAAAACAGCACAGCAAATTAGCGATGATTTTAAACCAGATGATCCTTTTTTAATTAAAACAGGAATGATTGTACGTCATATTAAATTCGGATTAGGTGAGGTTGTTGCAATTGAAGGCTCAGAACCAAATAAAAAAGCAAAAGTAAATTTTGAAATAATTGGAGAAAAACAACTCTTACTTAAATTTGCTAAATTGCAAATAGTATCGGAATAAATATTTAAATCTTTGATTGCTAATTGAAAATAGCTACTTTTGCACGAAATCACAAATATATTATGGAATATAATACAAATAGAAAAAAACTGGTATTACCTGAATACGGCAGAAATATTCAAAAAATGGTGAAGCTTGCTAAAGCCGAGCCTGATGCTGCAAAAAGAAATAAAATGGCACAAGCAATAATATCCATTATGGGTAATATGAATCCACACCTTAGAGATATTGTTGACTTTAAACATAAACTTTGGGATCATCTTGCAATAATTTCAGAATTTGACTTAGATATTGAATCACCTTACCCTACCCCGGAGATTGAAACTTTTAACTCAAAACCTGAAAGAGTACCATACAAAACTAAGGTTACTAAATTCAAACACTACGGTCAAACCATAGAAAAAATGATTACAGTGGCTATTGAAATGGAAGAGGGAGAGTTAAAAGAGATTCTTATCCAGCTTATTGCTAACCACATGAAAAAAAGCTACCTTACTTGGAATAAAGAAGCTGTAAATGATGATCAAATTTTCAGAGATTTAAAAATTATTTCTGGAGGGAAAATAGATTTAAATACCGATAAAACAACACTTACAAAAACAAGGGATATTTTAGAAAAAAATAAACGTAGAAAAGTTCAAAGAAAAAGATAATTTCCTAACTAAAACTACAGATTTATGAGTTCGTTTGTTATCAAGGGTGGTAAAAAACTTAAAGGAGATATTTACCCTCAGGGAGCAAAAAATGAAGCACTACAAATACTTTGCGCGGTTCTGTTAACTCCTGAAAAGATTACAATAAAAAACATCCCGAACATAATAGATGTTAATAAACTTATAGATCTAATAGCAAGTATTGGGGTCAAAGTTGAAAAATTAAGTGAGTCATCATATTCATTTACTGCGGAAAAAATAAATTTCGACTACTTACATTCAGAAGAATATAGAGAAAAATCAACAAGTCTTCGTGGATCAATAATGATGATAGGGCCTTTATTGGCGCGATTTGGGAAAGGATACATTCCAAAACCCGGCGGCGACAAAATTGGTAGACGAAGAGTTGATACACATTTTATTGGTTTCCAAAAGCTTGGAGCTAAGTTCGAATTTAGTCATAAAGAAAATTCTTATAAGGTTAAAGGCAAAACACTTCGAGGCGCAAAAATGTTACTCGACGAAGCTTCAATTACTGGTACAGCCAACATAATTATGGCAGCAGTTTTAGCTCAAGGGCAAACAGAAATTTATAATGCGGCATGCGAACCATATATTCAACAGCTTTGCAAAATGCTTGTAAGTATGGGTGCTAAAATTTCCGGGATTGGTTCAAATTTACTTATTATTGATGGTGTAAAGGAACTAAAAGGTTGTGAACATACCATTCTTCCTGATATGATTGAGGTTGGGAGTTTTATAGGTTTAGCTGCAATGACAGGTTCTGAAATCACAATTAAAAATGTTTCTTTTGAAAATTTGGGAATTATTCCTAATTCATTTAAACGTTTAGGAGTTAAACTTGAAAAAATTGGAGATGATATTTTTATTCCGGAACAAAGACATTTTCAGATAGAAACATTTATTGACGGATCAATAATGACCATAGCAGATGCTCCATGGCCAGGATTAACTCCAGATTTATTAAGTATAATGTTAGTTGTTGCAACACAAGCTAAAGGAAGTGTGTTAATACATCAAAAGATGTTTGAAAGCCGATTATTTTTTGTAGACAAATTAATAGATATGGGAGCTCAAATTATTCTTTGTGATCCACACCGAGCAACAATTATAGGTTTAAACAATCAAATTCAGTTACGAGCTACAGATATGACATCACCTGACATTCGCGCAGGTGTAGCACTTCTAATTGCTGCAATGTCAGCAGATGGAAATAGTACTATTCATAATATTGATCAGATTGATCGTGGATACCAGAATATAGATAAACGATTAAATGCTATCGGAGCTGACATTAAGCGAATAAATTAAAAAATCATTGTCAAGTTTTCATTTATGTTTAATTTTGCGTGCCAATTTGACGCAATAATCCTATTTGGCAAAAATTTTGATACCATAATGCCGATTAATTAATTGATAATCATTTTTCAAAAAGAAACGGGAATGACAAAAAAGAAGACGGGTACAGTAGAAGTAAAGAAAAATACAAAAACTACTCAACAAAATAAAAAACAGAATACAAAAACTGCTCGTCAGACAGACGAGACTAAGGCAGATAAAAAATCTACCAATTCATCAAACAAAAAAACAAAAGTTGATGAAAAAGAAAAAAAGGTAGAGAAAAAAGTTGTAAAAACAGACAAAGAGATAATTGTAGAATTAAACGATAAATATCTTCGATTAGCTGCAGAATTTGATAATTACAGAAAGCGTACCTTAAAGGAACGAATGGATTTAATGAAATCTGCCGGTGAAGATATTCTCATCAATATAATTCCTGTAATGGATGACTTTGAGCGAGGATTAGGCTCAATAGATAGAGCGAAAGAAATTAGTGCTGTGAAGGAGGGCGTTCAATTAATCTATAATAAATTCAAAGATTTTCTAAAACAACGGGGAGTAAAAGAAATTGTGGCAAAAGAAAAAGATTTTGATACTGACTTGCACGAAGCTATTACTAAAATTCCTGCTCCAAATAAAAAATTAAAAGGAAAAGTAGTCGATGTTGTTGAAAAGGGTTATTATTTAAACGAAAAAGTAATTCGCTTTTCGAAGGTCGTTATTGGCGAATAAGACAAAATATTGAAAAAAATATAATATGTCCAAAAGAGATTTTTATGATATTTTAGGGGTGTCGCAAAGTGCCTCGCAAGAAGAAATTAAGAAAGCCTATCGAAAGCAAGCTATTCAATATCATCCTGATAAAAACCCAGGAGATTCAAGCGCTGAATCGAAATTTAAAGAGGCCGCAGAAGCATACGAAATTTTAAGTAATGTTGATAAACGTGCCAGATATGATCGTTACGGACATGCTGGATTAGGTGGTGCAGCAGGAGGCGGAAGCGGAGGCTTCGGTGGAGGCATGAGCATGGAAGATATTTTTGAAAACTTCGGTGATGTTTTTGGTAGTGCATTTGGTGGTGGTTTTGGAGGTTTTGGAGGTTTTGGTGGCTCTCGGCAACGTGGACGAAGAGTAAATAAAGGATCCAACTTACGTGTAAAAGTTACAATGAGTCTTAAGGACATTGCACATGGCGTAAACAAAAAAATTAAAGTAAATAAATATATTGCTTGTGATTCTTGTAGTGGAAATGGAGCAAAAGATTCATCTTCATTTAGTAATTGTTCCACCTGTCATGGAACAGGACAAGTAACAAAAGTTACTAATACTATCCTTGGACAAATGCAAACTGCATCCGTTTGTCATTCTTGCGGTGGTGAAGGAAAAATTATTACACATAAATGTACAAAATGCCATGGAGAAGGTATTGTAAAGGATACTGAAGTTATATCATTAGATATTCCGGGAGGAGTGGCAGAAGGAATGCAATTATCGGTTAGTGGAAAAGGAAATGCTGCCCGCAGAGGTGGAATAAACGGCGATTTAATTGTTTTAATTCAAGAAGAGAAACACCCTGATTTAATTAGAGATGGCAACGAATTAATGTATGGATTATATCTGAATTTTGCTGAAGCAGCAATAGGAGCTACTGTGGAAATTCCTACTGTTGACAGTAAGGTAAAAATTAAAATCGAACCAGGAACACAGCCAGGTAAATTACTCCGTTTACGTGGGAAAGGATTGCCAGATGTTAATGGATATGGAAAAGGAGACTTACTTGTTAATATTAATGTTTGGGTACCTAAAAACTTAACAAAAGACGAGAAAAAACAGGTTGAACAGCTTTCTAATTCAGAGAATTTTAGACCACAGCCTAGCGCTGATGACAAGAATTTCTATGAACGAATGAAAAACTTTTTTGAATAAAAATAAATAATTTATAAATTGAAACCTGTTAGGATATTAATCTTAACAGGTTTTTTTATTCTTCAATAAATCTTTTTATTTCTTCTTATTTTTAATACTTTTCTCGTTCAAAAATAAAAAAAAACCATGAGAAACATTATATTCTTTTTAACAATAGTTCTTTTCTTTTTCACACAAACGAGTAAGGCATGTACAAATTTTATTGTAACAAAAGGCGCGTCGGCTGATGGTTCAGTTATGACATCCTATGCTTGCGATTCTCATGATATTTATGGCGCACTTTATTTTTGGAAAGCTAAAGACCATACTGGAGGTTCTAATGTAGAAATAATTGATTGGATTACAGGTAAAAAACTTGGGTCGATTCCTCAAGTAAGACATACCTACAGGGTTATTGGAAATATGAATGAACATCAAGTGGTTATAAATGAATCGACTTGGGGAGGTAAATCAGAATGTATAGATAGTACAGCAATTATTGATGTTGGAAGTTTAATATGGTTGAGTTTGCAACGTGCAAGTAATGCACGTGAAGCAATTCGAACATTTCATTTTTTAGTTTCAAATTATGGATATGCTAGTTCTGGGGAATCATTTACTATAGCTGATAAAAATGAAGCTTGGATACTTGAACTTGTTAGTAAAGATCACAGTAAGAAAGGTGCTGTATGGGTAGCACAAAAAATTCCTGATGGATATATTTCGGGACATGCAAATCATGCTAGAATTACTACTTTCCCCATAGAGAATAAGAAAAATTCAATATCAACTAATTATATTAATAACGATAAATATTTATACTCTCCAGAGCTTGATTGTATTTACAATGAAGATGTTATTTCATTTGCAAAAGAAATGGGATTTATTGATAATAAATTAAAACACGAAGAATTTAGTTTTGCAGCAACTTACAATCCAATAAGTTTTGGGGCAGCAAGATTTTGTGAAGCGCGTATTTATGCTGGTTTTAATAAAGTTGCTAAAGGAATGGAGAAATACCTGGATTACGCAATGGGCGAAAATCTTGAGAATAGATTTCCATTATATGTTAAACCAGACAAAAAACTTGGAGTACGTGACGTAATGAATATGATGCGTGATTATTATCAAGATACACCTATGGATATGACAAAAGATATTGGAGCAGGCCCTTATGGTTGTACAGTTCGTTGGAGACCTTTATATTGGGAAGTTGAAGGTCAGAAATATTTTAACGAAAGAGCAATATCAACTCAACAAACGGCATACTCTATTGTAACTCAATCGCGTTCATATTTACCGGATCCAATAGGTGGTATTTGTTGGTTTGGTGTTGATGATACTTATTTAACCGTGTACACACCTCTTTATGCTGGAATACAAGAAGTCCCCGAAAATTTCAGAATGGGAAATGGAGATATATTGAATTATAGTGAAACTTCAGCATTCTGGTTATTTAACCGTGTTTCTATTTTTGCATATTCAATTATGAACAGAGTTATGCCAACAATTAAAGCGAAACAAGATGAGCTGGAGTTAGCTTATATTAAAGAAGTAAATACTATTGATAAAAAAGCCGATGAGCTATACAAAACAAATCAAGAAAAGGCTATAAGTCTAGTTAATGATTTCTCAACGCAAAAATCGGCTCAAACATTTGCCGTCTGGAATAATTTAGGGAATCAGCTATTAGTTGTATTCTCCGATGGAAACATAAAAAAACATCAAGGAGATAGTTCCAATTACGTAAGACGATTATTTGATAAAGAATTTTTATTACCAGTAATTGAGCAACCAGGATATTCAGAAGAATATTACCAAAATATTATTGAATCAACCGGTGATAAATTAAAAGTTAAAAAATAAATATTTTTTAACTAAATTCTCTCGTTTTAAACTAATAGAGAAATATTAGTGTGCAATTTTACTAATTAAAGTGAAAAACAGATTGTAGAATAATTTGCTTTCAATTAAATATTATAGGTTATGTAGAATACAAAGTTATTTACAAAGATGAGCTCTGTTAGCAAACGATAATATTTCTGTTAATGGATATCAAGGAGAGCATCTTGATGTTTCAAGTTTAAAATCAGGTATTTACCTTATTACAATATCAAATCATGAATATAAAAAAACATTCAAACTGATTGTTAAATAAAAACCAATCGAATTAATTCAACCTAAAAGAGGGGCAGCTGCCCCTCTTTTTTATTTAATGTAAATACATTGAAAATTTAATCTTCCAAAATACCTTTTAAATTTGCTAAGCCATTTTGTAAATCACCGCCAAGCATTTCCTCCATATTCATAAATAATAACATTAAATTCATTGGATAAGATATTTCTCCACTAAAGCCCCATTTTACCACCGTTAAGCTATCCGAAAGACTTTCTGTCACCATATATGCTAAATCCTTGGCCTCAAAAGGCTCTATGAATCTTAATTCAAAATCGATGCGCTCACCTTCCACTACACTTAATATTTCCTGTTCTCCTTTTCCAACATCCTTATTATCACTATCCCAAGCCGAAACAAACCCAACAGTTCCATCAGTTCCTTGAAACTCCTTTTTCATATTAGGATCTCTCTTTGCCCAAACACTATAATTGTCTTGATTCCTTAAAAATTTTACGTATTCAAAAATTTCTGTTTTTGATTTATTTATTTCAATCTCTCGTTCAACAGCGTACTGCTTTGGAACGAATGCTGCAATTATTAATATTAAAATAATTAAACTAATTATTACTAATAGGATTTTCTTGATTACTTTCATTATTCTAGAATTATATTTGGTTAAACATATATTAACTTGCAATTAATAAAAAAAATCAAAGACTAAAGAATTAATGATTTATGACTAAACGGTTAAACTCAAGTTTAGCAATATCGTTATTAGATTTAAAAATCTTATCAAGATGTTTTGTTATTGGGAGAGTAATTTTTTGCAGGAAAGTGGCTATTTTGCTTAGTGGCTCGCCTTCCTTTCTTGTGTTTGGACTAAAAACCTTTCGAATTATTCCAGACACATAATAGCTTATACGGATATTAATAAATGATTTGCTAATTAAATTAAATCCATGGAGCTTACAAATTTGCTCGTAGTAACTAATAGGTCTGCCATAACACAATTCGTCTCCTTTTATGTTTTTTTCTATCCTCTCAAAAAGAAAAACTTTATTGCTTGCAACTCGGCAAAGTTCAGACATGATTTTTTTCAGCATTTCTTCATCGGTATTATGCTGTAATACCGTTGCTGTAAATACGTAATCGAATTCTTTTTCTTTAAACGGAAGACTTATTCCATCAATCTTAATTAATTCTATTTCTTTAGGCAATTTATCCTTCGAAAGCTCAATCATATCAACAGAAATATCAGTTCCCACAAGACGTAATGGCAATTTTTTCCAGACTTCTTGTAAATTTCCACCAGGCCCACATCCAAGCTCAAGAACCTTATTTGCTTTAAAATCAACAGAATTTAGCATCGAAAGAAATTTCTTGCGTTTATACCTGTAAAAAGGCTCATCGTCACCAGCAATAATATTTTTACCCTTTCGAGCTTTTATTCTATTTGCTACGTCAGACCAATAAGGTTCAGGATGATAAATCGTCATTTTCTAAATTCAAAATTATTTCTCTGATGTCTTATTCCGAAGATTAGCCCAAAATAGACTAATTACACCAATTATAAAAAAGATAATTAAATGAATATGACTTATAGGTATATTCAGTTTTATCTTAAGAACAAAAATAACCGTTGTTCCTATAAGTAATACAAATGCTAATATGCGTACAAAATTCCTCATCATTTAATGCTAATTAATTATTAAATAAGTTGATAAAATTAACATTTTTTATTCATGCTAAACTATACTTCCGTCCAATAACTTTCCTGCCCGTTTCCCAATAATGTAAAAAATCCATTTTTAGGTTTAATATCCAAAAACGGATAACTTACTTTTGAAAGATAAAGGCCTTGTGGATATGCGAGGTTTTTAAATTTCGATGCTTCTTTGTTTTTTAAATAATACTCAAATTCTTCAATACTTAATTTGCCAGTTCCTATTTCGAAAAGCCTATATACAATTATCCTAATCATGCCTTTCAAAAATTTATTTGATGTTAATTGAAATCTAATCCTATCTTCCTGTTTATTAACAAACATTTTTACAGATTTAATATTACAAATTGTATTATCATGTCGATCGGGTGTTTTGCAAAGTGCTCTAAAATCTGAGTATTTCAACAGTAATAATGCTGCTTGTTTCATTTTATTCAAATCTGCATCTTCTAATAAATATAACGAACTATGCCCTGCAAGAAAAGGGTCTTTCGAAGTATGAATAAAATAATCGTAAGTTCTTTCTGTGGCATCAAACTGGGCATGATAATCTTTTTCCATTTTTATCACATCAAAAACTGCAATGTCACTAGGGAGCATTTTATTTAATCTAAATTTTAGATCAAAGTCAATTTCCTGCCTTACATCGATGTGAAAAAAGTACTGAGCAGCATGAACCCCTGCGTCAGTTCTGCCGCAACCCAAACAAGGTATTTTATATTTGAAAACCAACTCAAGTTTATCTTCAATAATTTCTTGAATAGTTAAGACTTTCTTTTGTCTTTGCCACCCACGATAATTTGTTCCCTTATAT
Source organism: Bacteroidales bacterium (assembly GCA_027859205.1). Lineage (GTDB taxonomy): Bacteria > Bacteroidota > Bacteroidia > Bacteroidales > UBA12077 > UBA12077. The sequence goes on from JAQIBH010000151.1 coordinate 15,043, forward strand.
GCTATATGAAAAAAATATCTGTGCATTTCTATTAATATCAATTTCAAAAATACTGAAAGTTATTATTATTATGTGTAACAATTAATAGAATCAATAAGTAGTCTTTGCAAGAAAACACCAAATACTGCGTTACTCTCGTGCTGAAAACAGTCACTTACAACAGTATGTTTTCCGGTTTCCAACACTTCGAAAGCCTTGTCTTTGTCGCTTTCTTATCAAAGACTTAAAAAGAGTAGTTTTTTTGCGGACGCTAAGAAAGAAGAATTAATCTTAAAATTTCTTATCAATAAAAATTAATTTAAATTTGAGGTCTTATAATCAAGTTTTAATATACAAACCTATAAATTATAATATCGTGAAAAAGCTAACTTTAATAGTACTAGCAATTGGTCTTTACCTTGCATCATGTACTCAAAAAACAACAGAAATGGAAAATCCATTATTAAGTAAATTTGAAACTCCTTATGGTGTTCCACCATTTGAATTAATAAAAGTTGAACACTTTGTTCCTGCGTACAACGAAGCAATACAGCAGCATGATAAAGAAATTTCAGCAATAGTTAATAACCCAGAAATTCCTTCATTTGAAAATACCATTGAGGCTTTAGATTATAGTGGGAAATTATTAACTCAGGTCGATCATGTATTTATGAATTTAAATTCGGCTTTAACGAGCGGCGAAATGCAAAAAGTTGCTCAGGATGTTGCTCCTTTATTATCGAAACACAGCGATGACATATCTTTAAACATGAACTTGTTTAAAAAAGTAAAAGCTGTTTATGAGCAAAAAGATGAACTTGATCTTTCTCCTGAACAGGCCAGATTACTTCAGGTTAAATATCAAGATTTTGAAAGAGGTGGGGCTAACCTAGATTCAGAGAAGCAAGATAAACTTAGAAACATAAATGCTGAATTATCATTGCTAACTTTACAGTTCGGCGATAATATTTTAGCAGAAACAAACAATTACAAAATGGTAATTGAAAATGAAGCCGATTTAGCTGGTTTGCCTAAAACAGTTATTCAAGCTGCCGCTGAAACAGCAATAAGTGCAGATATGGAAGACAAATGGATATTTACTACACATAAACCAAGTATGTTGCCATTCTTAACTTACTCTAAAAATCGTGAATTAAGAGAAAAACTTCATACTGCATATATCATGCGTGGTGATAATGATAATGAATATGATAATAAAAAAATATTATCTCGAATGGCCGCTTTAAGAGTTGATCGTGCTAAATTATTTGGTTTTGATAGTCACGCTGCTTATGTATTAGATGTGAATATGGCAAAAAATCCTGAAACTGTTTTTGGATTTTTAAATAAAGTTTGGGATGCTGCTCTTCCAATTGCTAAAGCTGAAGCCACCGAATTACAAAAAATGATTGACAAAGAAGGTGGTAAATTTGATTTAGCACACTGGGACTGGTGGTATTATTCAGAGAAATTACGTAAAGAAAAATATGCTCTTGATGAAGAAATGCTACGTCCTTATTTTGAGAAGAATAATGTACGTAATGGAGCTTTTGAAGTAGCTACAAAACTTTGGGGATTAAAATTTGTTGAAAGAACAGATATTCCAAAATATCACCCCGATGTTGAAGTTTTCGAAGTTCAGAATCCTGATGAAACATTTTTAGGTATTCTTTATATGGACTGGTTCCCGCGCCCAAGTAAAGGTGGTGGTGCGTGGATGGAAGCATTCCGCAAGCAATCAGAAGGTGTTGATCCAATTATAACAACTTGTTTTAATTATTCTGCTCCAATTGGTGATATGCCTGCTCTTTTATCTTTTGATGAAGTCTCTACCACTTTCCACGAGTTTGGACACGCATTACACGGATTATTATCAAACTGCAAATATCATACTTTATCAGGAACATCAGTTGCAAGAGATTTTGTTGAGCTACCATCACAAATTATGGAAAACTGGGCTTCTGAACCTGAGGTAATGAAAATGTATGCTAAACATTACGAAACTGGTGAAGTTATACCTCAAGAATTAATCGATAAGATTTCTAATAGTGGATTATTCAATAAAGGATTTACAGTTTTAGAATATACTTCAGCTGCACTTCTTGACATGTATTGGCATACAATGACCGAAACGGTTGAGCACGATGCAAATCAGTTCGAAAGTAATATTATGAGTAAAATGGGAATGATTGACGAGATTGTTGTTCGTTATCGCAGTCCTTATTTTGCACATATTTTTGCTGGCGGATATTCTTCTGGTTATTACAGTTACCAGTGGGCGCAAGTTTTAGATGCCGATGCATTTAGCGTTTTCAAAGATAAAGGATTGTTCGATAAGGAAACTGCTGCATCATTCCGCAATAATGTTCTTTCAAGAGGAAATACCGAACCTGCCATGGATCTTTATAAAAAGTATCGTGGAATGGAACCTCAATTAGATGCATTTTTAGAAAGAAATGGATTAAAATAAAACAATTGAGTCGTTCAAAAAATAGGTTGACAGATTTATAAATTTTGTTTAAAACCAGAGAAAGATTCTTCTCTGGTTTTTTCGCTATATGGTTACTAGTTGTGTTTATAAAAAAACCAATTGCCTATTAATTAGTTCTAATGCAACCATTATTAATCATTTTGTTTATTACATGTTAATAATATTTATAACATAAAAGCAACTATTTTTCATTTTATATCATCATATACATATAAAGTGAAAATCATAAAAAAATGAAACCTGAAAAATTCGTTGGTATAATACTTATTACATTACTTATCAGTTATGAACAAGAAGAACATATTGATAAAAAAGAAAATGTAAACGTAAGTACCAAATAACATTCCCGTCTTAAATCTTATACAAAAACCTCGATTACAAGCTTGACATTTCTGTAAGGACTTTCCAAATTAATTGTACATCCTTTTTTTATTTATACTTTTATAGATATTGTTTAATTAAAACTGTGTGTTATGACAATCCCTATATATCAAGTGGATGCATTTACTGATCATATTTTTGGAGGAAATCCTGCTGCTGTTTGTCCACTTACAAATTGGCTCGATGAGGAAACAATGCAAAAAATAGCTTCGGAAAATAATTTATCTGAGACTGCTTTTTTTGTACCCAAAGCTGACTATTTTGAAATTCGATGGTTTACACCCAAAGTAGAAATAAACCTGGCAGGACATCCTACACTTGCAACTGCCTGGGTAATTTTTAATGAATTAAATTACTCTAAAGATATTATCAAATTTGTTTCGCATTTAAGTGGTGAATTATTCGTTGAAAAGAAAAATGATTTAATCACAATAGATTTCCCGGCATATAAAGCTGAATCAATTTCAATACCCGATAATTTAATCGAAGGATTAGGAATTGAGCCTCTTGAAGTTCTAAAATCAAGAGATTTATTAATTGTTTATAAAAATCAAAACGAGATAGAAAGCATTAAACCTGATTTTGGCTTGCTTGAAAAGATAAACACATTCGGGATTATTGTTACCGCTCCGGGTAATAATTGTGATTTTGTTTCAAGATTTTTTGCACCTCGTGCTGGAATAAATGAAGATCCAGTTACGGGATCAGCCCATACAATACTTATTCCTTATTGGGCTGAAAAACTCAATAAAAATAAACTTTCTGCCATTCAAATTTCTGAACGAAAAGGAATTTTAAATTGCGGTTATCATGGTGATAGAGTTAAAATAGCAGGCACAGCCAAACTATTTATGCAAGGTGAAATTTATATTTAATGGAATTGAATCTGATCATAATTATTCTTTGTATTGTTTTTGTTGCAGCATTAACTCGCTCGACATTTGGCTTTGGCGATGCATTAATTGCCATGCCCTTACTTGCATTATTTATTGATATTAAAATTGCTACTCCTTTAATGGCACTTATTGCTTTCTTTATTGCAATATCAATTTTAATAAAAAATCGCAACAAGGTAGAATTTAAAAGTGTATGGCGTTTAATTGTGGCTTCTTTAGTTGGAATCCCAATCGGTATTTGGTATTTAGACGATATTAATGAAAATACCATTAAGCTAATTTTAGGAATAATTATCTTACTATTTGCCTCTTATAATTTAGCAAAACCCAATTTACATCAATTAAAGTCAGAGAAATATGCATGGGTTTTTGGGTTTATAGCAGGGATATTAGGTGGCGCTTATAATACAAACGGGCCTCCAATTATTATTTATAGTTCCTTAAAGAAATGGAATCCACAAAACTTCAGAGCAACTCTTCAAGGGTATTTTTTTACTACGGGAATACTTCTGCTTATTAGTCACGGAATTGCAGGTAATTATACAAACGAAGTACTTACATATTTTGCATATTGCTTACCTGTTGCATTGGTAGCTGTAATTATTGGCGCTAAATTAAATAAGAAAATTTCTATCACACGATTTCATAAGTACATTTATATGATTCTTATTTTTCTTGGATTTATGTTAATGTATAACTCGATTAAAAATTTAATATAAAAGATGAAATACTCCGAAAATCTTCCTACATCAGAACAATTCTATAAATTATTTGAAACTACCGGATGGAATGATAATTATGAATTAAGTGCTGAAGAATTATATACTGCCTTAAAAAACTCCTGGTATACTATCTCCATAATAGACAATGATCAATTAATTGGATTTGGCAGAATAATAGGTGATGGAGTAGTTCATGCATTAATTTTAGATTGTATTATTCAACCCGATAAACAAGGGGAAGGAATTGGGAAAAAGATAACGGAAAAGCTGGTTTCAAAATGCAAAAAACATAAAATTAGAGATATCCAATTATTTAGTGCAAAAGGTAAAGCAGGATTTTACGAAAAACAAGGTTTTGAAAAACGAAAAGATGATTCGCCAGGAATGGGCTTAAAAAAGTATTGGTAAATTTAATCAAAGACAGAATCGCTTTTTTCATAAAACTATTTCATAAAAATCCTTACTAAATCAATATTTATTATAATTATTTTCCATAATTCTTTCCAACTACTTACATTTTATTTAGTCTTTTTTGTAATTGCTACTTGTAACCGATGTGAAGATTCTTACGTCAGAGTATAAAATAAAATACAGGAAAGTCATGATAAAAAATTACCTATTAACAGCATTTAGAAATATCTTGAGACATAAAGGATTCTCATTTATTAATATACTGGGATTATCACTAAGTATGTCGGTTTGCATGTTAATTATTGTTGTAATTGTTGATCAATACAAATATGATGATTTTATTACTAAAAAAAATCAGATATACAGAATAGAAAGTATCGACAATGTAAGTAAGTACGCATTAAAAACATATGCATCCACTGCTTACCCTTTACACAAAGAACTAACATCAAATTATGCAGTTGTTGAAGATGCTGTAATTATCAACAATTGGTTTGGAGGGACAGGTTTATACAATGAAACCAGAATTCCTATCAATGGATTCTATACCAATGAATCATTTTTCAATTTATTTGATTTTGAATTAACAAGTAATTCTTTTAAAAATCCCCTTAAAGAACCTTATTCAATGGTTTTAAAAGAAGAAACGGTAAAAAAGTATTTTGGCGATGAAAATCCTATTGGTAAATTTTTACAAGTTGATAGTTTGGGTGATTTTAAAATCACTGGAATTATTCCCAAAACAAAAAATAAATCTCAATTCCAGTTTCAAGCTTTAGTATCTTCAAATACAATTGATGTGCTTGAAAAAAACAATAAAATAAATAATATTTCTGATAATTGGGAAAATGCATACTCCAATTATATATATATACTGGTTAATAAAAACACCAACTTAAAAAATATTCAAACAGTACTTGATAAAATTAGTTTAGAAAAATATAGCAAGCTGGAAGAAATAGATTATAGTTTTTACTTGAAACCATTTAATAAGATTGTTCCTGGTGCTTTTATCGGAAACGAAATTGGAATGTTTTTACCTAAAATCTTTATCATATTCTTAGGAGGATTGTCTTTAGTTATAATAATATCCGCAGCATTTAATTATACTAGTCTTTCAATGGCTCGTTCATTGTTGCGTGCAAAAGAAGTAGGCGTAAGAAAAACACTGGGTGCAAGTCGAGGTAGCATTATTTTCCAGTTTTTATCAGAGGCCATTCTTGTTGCATTTTTTGCATTGATATTTGCTTTTGTTTTATTTCAACTAATATTACCCGGCTTTTCGGGAATGAAACTAATGTCAATGTTAGAAATAAGTCCTGAGCAAAACTTCACAGTTTACCTCTGGTTTTTTATATTTGCAGTACTTACAGGTTTTTTATCAGGCATTTTGCCCTCTATATATATATCTTCATTTAACCCAATAAAGGTTTTAAAAGGAGTTTCAAATATTAAGTTATTAAGCAAAATTACCCTTCGAAAAATACTTCTTGTCACTCAATTTGTTTTTTCAATGGTTTTTATTATTTCTATCATATTAATTTATAATCAAATGAATTATATGATAAATGCTGAAATGGGTATTGATCGTGATTTTGTATATAATGTGAAATTACAAAAAAATGATTTCAACAAAGTAAAAAACTATTATACTCAGTTTCCTGAAATTAAAGAAATATCAGGCGCATCTCATGTTCCTGGCGTTGGTCGTATAAATGACACAGACATTAGACTCAATCAAGAAGATGAAAAACTCAGTGCGCATTATTTTTCTGTTGATCAAAACTACATTGATGTAATGGGCTTAGAGCTTTTAAAAGGCAAAAATTTCCCCGATAACTTAAATGCCGAAATGGAAAGTTTTGTAATTATTGACGAAAGAACATTAAGCACTTTAAATCTTGGTGATCCCGGTGAAGCTATTGGTAAAAATATAATTATAGACTCTAGTTTTGTTGAAATAATTGGAGTTGTAAAAAACTACCATTACGTTGCTTTATTTCTTCCTCAAAGGCCATTAATTCTTCGATACCTTCCAGAAAATTATAAAATAGCAGCACTTCGAATCGATGGAGGAATTAGTCCATCCATTATTGCTAAAATAGAAAATGAATGGAAAAATATTGATGAGTTCAGTGAATTTAATGGTGAATTTTTGGATACAGAAATAAAAGACTTTTATTCATATTTTGAAGACATTATATATATAGTTGGTTTCACTTCTATACTGGCAATTGTAATTGCTTGCCTTGGATTATTAGGAATGGCTACTTATAGCACTCAAACCAGAACAAAGGAGATTGGAATAAGAAAAGTATATGGAGCAGAAGTAAAAAATATAGTAATGCTTATTTCTAAGTCTTATATAAAAATGTTTATTATAGCAGCTATAATTGCAGGGCCTATAGCATATTTTATAAATAATGCCTGGGTTCAATATATTGCAAACCACGCTCCATTTGGATTTGGAACTATTTTTATTGGAATCTTTATAATTATAAGTTTTGGAATGATCACAATTGCATCACAAACTTTAAAAGCCGCAAACCTGGATCCTGCAAAATCTTTACGATACGAATAATATATTATACCAATCGGCACCATTTGTTAAGCTTAATTAGTACTTTTGTATTTACATATAATTTTATTCCGTTTTTTAAACTTTATCCTAATTTATGTGTATAAGGTTAGAAAGGAATTTATGTATAAGGTTAGAAAGGAATTATTGTGTATTAAAACTTTTATCTAATACATTGATTTCCAAAATAAAAAAAATAAAAAGTGGCTATAAAAAGAATTGTTATTGACTATGGAAAGCTTCCAGAGGATATTATAAACAAGATAAAAGTTGAGTATCCTGCTGGGTATATAGAGAATCTAATTACATTCACAAATTCTAAGGGCCGATATGTTTCAGCATTACCTCTTGAAACTGAAGATATTTATTATTTAATCAGGATGACTGAATTAGAAGCTGCTCAAATTGTAAGAGAAGATAACGATTTTGGCAGAGATGGAAAACTACGTGAAGATTTTTTGGATGCTATAGAACTTGAAGATATAGAACCTGAAGAAGAGGGAAAGATAAAGAAAGAATACCTTGATGAAAATTTAGATGAGGCTGAAAATATTAAAGATGAAAGCTTCGAAGATTAAAACATAAAGGATTCTAGTAAAAGAATCCTTTTTTTTATGTAAAATATTAAATTTAACTCCAAATTTAACTTCTCAGCTATTTTTTTGGACTTCTAAAATGTTTTTCAATATATTTGTATCGATAAAACAAATAAATATGAAGTTTATTCCCTCATTTATCCCCATTATTATGTCAACTTGGTAGGTTATTTTTAACCTTATTCCAATTTTCTATCAATCCATTTTGTTTTATCTGTCACACTATTTATCATGTCATCAAAAAATTTCTTGTCATCACATATTAAATCTTTTAAAATAGAAAATCTAAAATTGCTTTGGAAAAATATCCAAGAAGCCATTTCGGGAACCGATAAAGATTTTACGAAAGAAAAGCTAAGTACTGCAATCTTACTTCTTGCCATACCAATGGTTCTGGAAATGATAATGGAATCTATTTTTGCTGTCGCCGATATTTTCTTCGTTTCAAAATTAGGACCTGATGCAATTGCAACTGTAGGAATTACAGAATCTCTTCTAACAATAGTATATTCCATAGGTATGGGATTAAGTATGGCAACTACTGCAATAGTTTCAAGAAGAATTGGAGAAAAAAAACCTTATAGAGCATCCGTAGCTGCCGTTCAGTCAATAATTGTTGCTTCATTAGTATCTTTAATTATAGGTATTCCAGGAATGTTTTTCGCTAAAGACCTTTTGAAGATAATGGGTGCAAATGCCGATATTATTAGAGAAGGAAGTTCATACCCAGCAATATTACTTGGAAGCAATATTATAATAATGTTGTTATTTATTATAAATGCTGTTTTTAGAAGTTCTGGAGATGCTGCAACCTCAATGAAAGTATTATTATTGGCCAATGGAATAAATATTCTGCTTGATCCTCTTTTTATATTTGGACTGGGCCCTATTCCGGCTATGGGAATTAAAGGGGCAGCGATTGCTACAACAACAGGAAGAGGTATCGCTGTTATTTATCAATTCTACTTATTATTTAAAGGCAATGGGCGAATAAAAATATATAAAAAAGCGATTCAGCTTAATGTAAAAGTGATGTCCAATCTTATTAAGATATCGCTTGGAGGAATAGGACAATCAATTATTGCAACCTCCAGCTGGATTGGAATGGTAAGAATAATTGCCATATTTGGAAGTACTGCGCTGGCAGGTTATACTATTGCAATTCGAATAATAATTTTTGTTTTACTTCCATCTTGGGGAATAAGCAACGCTGCAGCGACATTGGTAGGACAAAATCTTGGGGCAAATAAACCAGACCGCGCAGAAAAAGCGGTTTGGGCAACCGGTTATGTAAATATGATATTATTAGGTATCGTATCAATCGTATTTATAATTGAGCCACACTTTTTTATTCGCTTATTTATTGATAATAAAGATGTAGTTAATACCGGAGCTCAAGGTTTAAGAATAGTAAGTTTAGGTTTTGTTTTTTATGCAATGGGAATGGTTATGATACAAGCTTTTAACGGGGCAGGCGATACTCGAACACCAACCATTATTAATGTTTTTTGCTTTTGGATAATCGAAATTCCTTTAGCTTATTATCTTGCCAACTATTTTAATGATATGAATGAATCTGGAGTTTATACAGCTATTATTATTGCAGAATCTATTATGGCGCTTATTGCAATGTGGCTATTTAAAAAAGGTAAATGGAAATTACAAAAAATCTAAAGTAAAATTTAAAATTTTGATAAGGGCAAAGTAAAATAGAAAGAGGCTCCTTTTCCAATATCACTTTCAGCCCATATTTTACCTCCATTTATTTCAACAAACTCTTTACTTAACAATAAGCCCAAACCTGAGCCAACTTCATTATTTGTACCCGAAGTAGTGTAAAAGTTTTTGGTATCAAAAATTTTCATTGCTGTTTCGCTACCAAATCCAATTCCAGAATCTTTTATAGTTACTTTACTAAAATCATCTTCCAGCTCAACTTGAATTTCAATAAATCCTCCTTTGGAGGTATATTTAATTGCATTTGAGATAATATTGCGTACTACTGTCATAAGCATATTCTTGTCTGCAAACACGTCAAAATTAGATTCTGCTTTTACAATCAGCTTAATGCCTTTATAATCTGCAATAGTTCTAAATAATTGCAAATTTCTGTTTACAACAGTGTTAATACTAATGCTTTCTGGCTGAAAGCTTATTTCATTCCTTTGACTTTTAGCCCATAAAAGCAGGTTTTCAAGTAAATCACTCACCGATTGTACCGATTTCATGAAAATGCTAAATGTTTCAAACAAATTTTTACTTTTAGTAACTTCCTCCTCCTCTAATAGCATTTCAATTAAAGTCTTAAGATTTCCAATAGGACCTCTTAAATCGTGCCCAATAATGAGGAACATTTTATCCTTTGTTTTATTAATATTATCCAGTTCTTTTTTTTGCTTTTCTAATAACTGATTTTGAACTCTTCTATGCTTTAAAGAAATTAACACATAAACAAATAATGCAGATATTAATCCCAAAATAATTAATAGGGCGGTATTAAAAGTATTTGCACGCCGTAACACAAGCTCTTGGATTCTTTTATCTTTATTTAATAAATCTATTTTTGCTTGATTTTTTTGTTTTTCGAATTGATATTCAAGATTAAACATTTTTTCCGATAATTGCTGATTAAACAAGGTATCGTTATAATTGATAATACATTCTAAATGCTGAGATGCCAATTTATATTGATTCATTTTTAGACTAATGCTAGATAAAACTTTTAAATTATCTCTTATATTCAACTTTGCTCCTATTTCTTTGGCAATTTTCATACTTACTTTTGCATTTGTTTCAGCCAAATTATAATTTCCAGTCAAAAAATAAGCTTTACTTAACATGGTAAGTATGTTAGCATACAAATCCTTATCCATAGACTTATCTACAACCTCAAGTGATCGTCTATAATTATCAAGAGCTAATGCTTGCTCTCCAAGTTCCATGTTTATATCACCAATATACTTATAGCAAACAGCCATACCATCAACCTGATTAATTTCAATCCGAATTTCAAGAGCTTTTTTGAAATTTTCTAAAGCATCATAACTTTCGTTTCTCAACATTTGAGCACGACCAAGGTTCAAATGAACATAACCGAGCATTCTATTATTACCAATCTTTTCTGCAATAGTTTTGGCTATCATTAAATTCTCAATAGCATTATAGTAATAGCCTTGATAAATATGCAAATTTCCTATATTAACATAAGCATACCCTTCTTGCTCAGTTTGATAATGCTTTTTTGCAAGCTCTAATCCCTTAAAAAAATAATCCATTGCTTCTGAATAATTTCCAAGGATTCTGTACGATACACCTATAAAACTATGAGCTTTTACTAACTCCTCGTAATTATTATATTTTTCCGCAAACTTAATTGCTTCTTGCCCGTAATCAATAGATTTTTCAGGTTCAGAATTTCGTAGTTCCCAGCTAAGTTCGCACAGTATTCCTGCCTTTAATGAATCTTCTATGTTAATTAGTTTTTTAAACAAACTATCTACCACAGGAGTTTCATTAGCAAATAAATTTATCGAAAAGACTAAGAAAAATATTAGTATTAGATTCTTCTTCATAACTTTAAATATATATCAAAATATAAACAATAATAATGATTTTTATATTAAAGTACTAGAATCAACAATACAAGTATTAAAAGCTTTTTTAAAATTAAACAAATTTGTGGCTAAATTTGTAATAAATTTGCAGTTATACATACTAACAAAATAAAATATACTCAAAAATAAATTAATTTAAATGGCTTTACTTCAAGTAAAAAACATAGAGAAAAAATTCATTAATCATATTGCTTTAGATGATGTTAATGTTAACATTCCTGATAATAGTATATATGGTTTACTTGGACCTAATGGTGCAGGAAAAACAACTTTAATTAGAATAATTAACAGAATAACAGCTCCTGATAAAGGAGAAATTTTGTTAAAAGGTAGGCCTTTACAACCAGAAGATGTAAATATTATCGGTTATTTGCCGGAAGAAAGAGGACTTTACCGAAAGATGAAAGTTGGTGAACAAGCTTTATATTTAGCAAGACTAAAGGGATTATCGAAACGCGATGCGCTTAAGAAATTAAAATATTGGTTCGATAAATTCGAAATTCAAGCATGGTGGGAAAAAAAGGTTGAAGAACTTTCTAAAGGAATGGCGCAAAAAGTTCAGTTTATTACAACAATTTTACACGAGCCTGAACTTTTAATTTTTGATGAACCGTTTAGCGGATTTGATCCAATTAATGCCAAAATGTTAAAAGAAGAAATTCTTGAGTTAAAGAAAAAAGGTGCAACAATAATTTTCTCAACGCACAATATGGAATCCGTAGAAGAACTGTGCGATCATATTACATTAATTAATAACTCAAAAAATCTTTTGGAAGGTCATATTGATGATATTCGTAAAGAATATAAATCTAACATTTATGAAATTTCGTTTAATGGGGAAACCGAGAAATTCGAGAAATCATTAAATCCGAATTATGAAATTATTGATAAAAAGAAAGTAAATGGAAACAATGCCGTGCGAGTAAAATTAAATCATCAAACAAACGATAACGAATTACTTTCACTTATTATTCCTGCTGTAGAAATAATATCATTTAAGGAACAAATACCTAGTATGAACGATATTTTTATTAAAGTAGTGAACGAACATAAAAATTAATTGGACCATTGAAACCCAACACAAAATGAATAAAATAAATTTAATAATATCCCGAGAATATCTTACAAGAGTAAAGAAGAAATCATTTATTGTTATGACCATACTTGGTCCAATTCTTTTTGCGGCAATGATGGTTGTTCCAGCTTGGCTAGCCTCAATGGAAGATACCAACATTAAAAATATTGCTGTAATTGATGGTTCTGGCATTTTTATTAATAAAATTCCCGATACTGATTATATAAAATTCGAATATGTACAAAATCAGAATCTTAAGAAGATTAAAGCTAATTTCTCTGAATTAAATTATTATGCTGTACTACAAGTACTTCCAAGTATAACTTATGAACCAAGTGCTGTACATTTATATTCTGAGAAACAGCCAAGTTTTTCAGTGAAATCGCATATTTCGAATGCCATGGAAAAAGAATTAAAGAACAAAAAACTTCGAGCTCATGGTATCGATGATGAAGTACTAAGATCAATTAAATCTGATGTATCCATAAGAACTATTCAATGGACCGAAGATGGAGAAGCAAAAGAAAGCTCAACAGAAGTAGCAATTATTGTAGGATATGCGAGTGGTTTCTTAATCTATTTCTTTATTTTCCTATTTGGCGCTCAAGTTATGCGAGGTGTTCTTGAAGAAAAAACAAGTCGTATTGTTGAAATCATTGTATCGTCAGTAAGACCATTCCAGTTAATGATGGGAAAAATTATTGGAATAGCCTTAGTCGGATTAACCCAATTCCTGCTTTGGACAATACTTACATTTGCATTAATCACCGGAGCTAAAACTATATTTTTCCCTGAACTCGGAACTCAAAATGCTCAAGAAGTTGTTGTCCAAGATATAATGGAAAAAGAAATAATGCCGCAGTCTGAACAAATCCCAACTCAAGATTTAGATAAAGTGGCAAGTATTTTTAACTCAATAAAAACTATTGATTTTGGAGTAATGTTTGGCTCATTTATATTTTTCTTTTTAGGTGGATTTTTATTATACGGGTCTTTATTTGCTGCTGTGGGCTCCGCCGTAGATAATGAAACAGATACGCAACAATTCATGTTGCCAATTACTATTCCACTAATACTTGGAATTTTTGTAATGATGAATGCTGTGCAATCACCTGATAGTCCGGTTGCGTTCTGGTTCTCAATTATTCCATTTACATCGCCAATTGTAATGATGGTTCGAATACCATTTGGCGTACCGTATTGGGAACTTGCTTTATCGATGAGTTTATTAGTTATTACATTTATTGGAACAACATGGTTAGCAGGGAAAATATATCGAACAGGAATCTTAATGTATGGTAAAAAAGTAAACTATGCCGAATTATGGAAATGGATTCGATATAAATCATAGAAATTGACACGAATTTCGATAAAAGGTATTTAAACCCCCAAGCCGCTAGAGCGGCTAGGTGGTTAACTGATATTCAATAAATCAAAATATTATTAATCCGTTCTATAAGCGATTCAACTATTAAAGTTGAATCCAGGCTGGCAAGCTCGTGCGGTATCAGTATTTAATAAAATCAGATTCTAATACGAATATTTACAAATAAAACTCTACTTAGATTTTATTATTTCAAAACTATCTGTTTACTTAGCAGATAGTTTTTTATTTTAACAAAAATAATTTTATGCGATTAGCCATTATTGATATGGGGACCAATACTTTTAACTTATTAATTGTTGAAACATCTGAAGACAAACAATTCAAAATTCTATTTAAAGGTAAGGCAGGGGTTAAACTTGGTAAAGGAGGAATCAATAGTAGCATTATAACTCCCGAAGCTTTTGATCGAGGTATAAAAGCCATTGAAAAACATATATCAGACATTGAGAAATTTAATGTTGATAAAATAATTGCAACTGCAACTTCCGGAATTAGAAGCACGGACAATGGTCAAGAATTTGTTGAAACAATTGAAAATAAATTCAAATTGAAAGTAAAAATAATTTCCGGAGATGAGGAAGCAGACCTAATTTATAGAGGTGTAAAACAAGCAATAAAATTCAATAATGAAAACACCTTAATTCTTGATATTGGCGGTGGAAGTAATGAATTTATTATTGCTAACAATAATGGTTTACTATGGAAACACAGCTTTAATTTGGGGATTGCCAGACTTTTAGATAAGTTTAATCCTTCGGACCCAATTACGACAGAGGAAATTAAAAAAGCAGAAGAATATATTGATTCTGAGTTACGTGTTTTATATGATGCTATAAAAACGTATCAGCCAAAAAGACTTATTGGATGTTCCGGAACATTTAATTCATTTCGGTCTATAATTATTGCCAAAAACGGAGGTATCTCTAAAGAAATAAAAAATAGTAACTCCTATCCTATTAATCTAAAAGATTATGCACTTTTACACCAGGAACTATTAAATTCTACGCTCGAAGAACGCAAAAACATGAAAGGACTTGAACCTGTTCGCATAGAAATGATTGTTCTGGCAAGTATTTTTGTTAATTTTATCATTAATAAATTAAACGTAGATTCATTAACTCAATCAGCTTTTGCAATTAAAGAAGGCTTAGTTAATAAAATATTAAACAGCTAAAATATAAACTATGGCTAAAATTCTAGTTATCGACGATGAACAAAGTATACGAGATACTTTAAAAGAAATTTTGGAATACGAAGATCATAAAGTTGATATTGCAGCAGATGGAGATGAAGGTTTAGAACTCTTTAAAAAAAATAAATACGAGATTGTATTATTGGATATTAAAATGTCTAAGAAAGATGGTATTGAAGTTCTGGAAGATTTATCTGAACTTGCAACTGACGTGCCTATAGTAATGATTTCTGGGCATGGGAATATTGATACAGCTGTTGAATCGATAAAAAAAGGTGCATACGATTTTATTGAAAAACCACTAGATTTAAATCGCCTTTTAGTTACAATTCGAAATGCAATGGACAAAACTTCTTTGATAAAAGAAACAAAGACTTTAAAACGTCAGGTTACAAAAACTTTTGATATTGTTGGAGAATCGGAGCCAATAAAACAGGTAACCAACATGATTGAGAAAGTTGCTCCAACAGATGCCAGAGTTTTAATAACTGGGCCCAACGGATCAGGAAAAGAACTTGTTGCCCGATGGTTACATGAGAAGAGCAGCAGGTTTGAATTCCCTTTTATTGAGGTTAATTGTGCTGCGATACCGTCAGAATTAATAGAAAGTGAACTTTTTGGACACGAAAAAGGAGCATTTACATCGGCCCATAAACAACGAAAAGGTAAATTTGAACAAGCACATACTGGCACTATTTTCCTTGATGAGATTGGAGACATGAGCCTAAACGCTCAAGCTAAAGTTTTAAAAGCACTGGAAGAAAAGAAAGTTTCAAGAGTTGGAAGCGATAAAGAAATTAATGTTGATGTACGAATTATTGCTGCTACAAATAAGAATCTTAAAGAAGAAATAAAAAACAATAATTTCCGTGAAGATCTTTATCACAGATTAAGTGTGATACTCATTCCTGTTCCGGGATTAAATGAAAGAGAAGAAGACATTCCTCTTCTGGCAAATCATTTTAACGAATTAATCTGTACTGATTATGGTGTTCCCAAAAAGGATATTAAAGATGATGCCATTGAAGAATTGAAAAAAATAAATTGGACAGGAAATATTCGAGAATTTAGGAATGTTCTAGAACGATTAATTATTTTATGTGAAAAAGAAATTACAGGAAATGATGTTATTACATTTGCACAACCAATCTCTAAATAATTTATAATGTATAATTAAGAATTAATAGTTTTAAAAGAAACTGAATTCTTAATTTTTAATTTTCAATTCTTAATTATATAAGAAAATGGCACGCATAGAAAAAGATTTTTTAGGAGAAAAACGAATAAATAAAAATGAATTATTTGGAATTCATTCGCTTAGAGCGTGCGATAATTTCCCTGATAAAACACCTTTTCATATCGAATGGTACAAAGCTATAGGTTTAACAAAACTAGCTTGTTACATGACCTATGAAAATTTTAAATCTGCAGCTTTAGAAAAACATCCTAAAAATGATCTTCCTATAAACTTCTTTGATGAATCTATAATTACAGCTTTAATTGAATCGGCTGAAGAAGTTGCTGAGGGTAAATATTTTAATTATTTTATTGTTCCAGCTATACAAGGTGGTGCTGGGACAAGTATTAACATGAATGTAAATGAAATTATTGCTAACGAAGCTTTAACAAAGTTAGATCACCATCCGGGAGAATACGATATTATTGATCCAATTGAACATGCAAATATTTACCAATCAACAAATGATGTTATTCCAACATCTCTAAAACTTGCAACAATAAAATTATTAGTTGAACTCGAAGAAAAAATTAATGATCTGCGATTTGATATAGAAGCTATAGAAAATAAAAGCAGGAATACATTACGCATTGGATATACTCAAATGCAAGAAGCAGTGCCTTCATCATATGCTATGCTATTTAGTTCGTACAATGAAGCTTTATCGCGTGATTGGTGGCGAGTATCTAAATGCTTCGAACGAATAAAGGTTGTTAATTTGGGAGGAAGTGCAATTGGCACTGGAATATCTGTTCCTCAGTTTTTCATTATGGAAGTTGTACCAACTCTACAAAAACTAACAAATTTGCCAATTACCCGAAGTGAAAATATGCCAGATGCGACAAGTAATATGGACTCATTAGTTGAGGTACATGCGATACTAAAATCTCATGCTGTAAATCTTGAGAAAATGGTTTCCGATATTCGCTTACTGTCATCTGATATTAATGGATCATCAGAACTTAGTCTACCTCAAAAGCAAGTCGGAAGTTCAATTATGCCAGGGAAAGTAAATCCTGTAATTCCTGAATTTGTAATAAGTGTAGCACACAAAATTTATGCAAATGACACATTAATAACATCATTAAGTGCACAAGGTTGCCTCGATTTAAATGCTTATTTACCAGTTATTGGCAATGCTTTACTTGAAAGTATAAAGCTGTTAATTGCTGCTGATGAAACTTTAAAAGAGAACTTATTCAAGGGTATTGAAATTAATAATGACACTTCTGAAGATAAATTATATCATAGTCCTGCAATTACAACTGCATTAAGCCCTTATATTGGATATAATAATGCTGCTATACTTGCTAAGGAAATGAAAAAAAGCGGGAAAGATATTTTTCGGGTTAATAGTAAGTTAAATCTTATTGAGCCTGAAAAACTTGAAAAAATCTTAGCCCCACAAAATTTGTTAAAAATGGGATTTACATTGAATGATATTACAGAATGATTTTCATTCATATTTCAGAATTAATATGAAATATTTCAACAAACTAAATACACCTTGGATTCAGAATTCAATATATCTATTATTGCTTATATTTTTATTCCACTTTTTAGGGCTCAACAAAATATTTTTTACAGGCCCTCAAGGCATTCATTTCATGAGACAAACTGACAGCTTGTCTTTTGCATCAAACTATTTTAACGATGGCTTTAATTTTTTTAACCCTAAATTATTTAATCTAAAAAATATAGATGGGAAAGCAGCATGTGAATTCCCAATAACATACTATCTTACAGCCTTGCTCTATTCTGTTGTTGGGAAGCATCTTTTCATACAAAAGCTAATACACTTGATCATTGCATATTACGGAGCCTATTGCATTTTCAAACTTTCCAATATTATTTTAAAAGATTTTTTTTACGCAATTTCTGTAAGCTTAATAGTTTTCACTTCAACGGTTTTCAATTATTATTCATTCAATTACTTACCCGATATACCTGCACTCGGCTTTGTTTTTTCTGGTTGGTATTTTATTTATAAGTACCAAATCAACAATAAAAATCGAACTCTCATTCTAAGCTTTCTATTCTTTACATTGAGTGGACTTATAAAAGTCACTTATTTAATTAATCCAATAGCTATTATTATAATTTCTCTAATATCCCTTAGCTTTTATCGACAAGATCCACTTGTATACAATAGTAAAAAAATAGCTATTTCTGGCGTAATTGGAATTACTGTTGTGATTTTATGGAATATTTACATTTTAAATTATAACGATCTTTATAATTCAAGCTCATTCAACACTAAAGCACTTCCAATTTGGAATTTAACTCAAGAAAAAATAGCATCTGTTTGGGATATTATTACCAATTATTGGTATAGCAATTATTTTTACCGACATACATTTAATCTTTTCTATATAATTTTCGCATTCCAAATCATTTTTATTAAAAGATCTGATAAAAAATATTTTTTACAAATATTAATTCTGCTAAGTGGTAATATTGCGTATTTCATTCTATTCTATACTCAATTCAAACATCATGATTACTATTTTCTTGCATTTTTCCCACTATTTATATTATTATTAATCTCTGGATTAAAGAAATTACAAAAAATTACAAAAAACATCAACTTACATTACGTTTTTAAAACAATAATTCTTGTAATTATTATTTTAGGAATCGATAAATCCAGATTTAAATTAACAAAACGGTTCAATAATGGTATAGATAATTATTCCAGAACAGGCTTATTAATTCAAGCAAACACAACTGACATTAATAATTTAAATATCGACCCAAATGCTAAATTTATTGTAGCTCCCGATTTATGTCAAAATGGAGGATTGTTTTTTCTAGATAAAAAGGGGTGGAATTTGGAAAAATCAGACCATATAACTGTTGAAAATATTAATAAATATAAAAACCTAGGGGCAAATTATCTTTTATTGGCTACAGAAGATCCTGAAATTATATCCATTGGCGATTCTTTAGGTACAATAATACTAAAAGGCAATAATATCAGTATTTTTGATTTGAAAAATGAAATTGAAACAAATCTATACTAAACAATAGATGTAATATAAATGTTACGCACATAATTAATTATAGGTGTCATGACAAAAGGGAAAGATTCAAAACCACATATAGGTATTTACGGACGACGGAATAATGGTAAAAGTTCATTAATAAATCGACTTGCAGGACAGGATATTGCCATTGTTTCCGATTTCGCCGGAACAACAACCGATCCCGTGAAAAAATCGTTTGAGATAACCGGATTTGGTCCTGTAATACTAATTGATACTGCTGGCATTGATGATTTTGGAGAGCTTGGCAAAAAGAGGATTGAAAAAACATTAGCTTCAATTAAAACAATCGATTTAGCTATTTTAGTTATAACAGAGAATACCTTTGGCGATTTTGAAAAATCACTTATTGAAGAATTTAAGAAAACCGATACTCCTTTTTTTATTGTTCATAATAAATCAGATATAAATCTGTTAGCTGATGATTCTCGAATTTCTATCATTTCACAAACCAATGCAAAAATTATTGAGTTTGATACCATAAAAGCTGAGAACTATGAAAAACTTGTTCGCTTAATTAAAACTACAATTCCCGAATCAGCATATAAAACGCCTTCACTTGTAGGAGATTTACTTTCATATGGTGATATTGTTTTATTAATTACTCCAATAGATATTGAAGCTCCTGCCGGTAGAATGATTCTGCCTCAAGTACAAGCCATTCGAGATATTTTGGATAATGATGCAGTAGCAATTGTTTTAAAAGAACGTGAAGTGGATGCTTTTTTACGTAAAACAAAAATTACTCCCGCACTTGCTATAACAGATAGCCAGATTTTCACAAAAGCAGATGCTTCCATTCCAAGAAATATTCCTTTAACAAGTTTTAGTATTGTATTAGCAAGATATAAAGGTGAATTTGAACATTTCTTAAAAGGAACTCCAAAAATTTCAGAGTTAAAAGACGGAGATCGTGTTCTAAGCTTAGAGTCGTGTACTCATCACGTATCCTGTGATGATATTGGGAGAGTAAAAATACCGCGTTGGATTTCCAACTTTACAGGTAAAAAACTCGAATATGATGTTGTTTCAGGTCTTGATAATTTACCGCGTAATATAAAAGAATATGCGCTTGTTGTCCAGTGTGGTGGTTGTGTAATTACTAGAAAACAATTAATAAATAGGTTACGTCCCGCAATTGATGCAGGAATTCCAGTGACAAATTACGGAATGGCAATTGCATATGTTCAGGGAATTTATGAACGTGCTGTAGCTCCATTTGTTAAAACAAGCCAATCATCAGTGGATTATTTATAGCAATAAAAATCTGAATAGCAGTACTTCATGTAAAAATTACTATTCTTAAAAGTTAAAAATAGAATTTGGTTTAATAGTAAAAAGGAATTTTATTATTATACGCTAAATCTAATTCTTTATTACATTGATATAAGAAATCAACATAATCCCAAAAACGTACAGTTTTGTTCAGTATAGTACAATAAATCTTCTACTATAAGAATCCACAAAAAGCTTACTTTCTTGATTATATGCAACTTGTCACGCATGGCATTGGTTTTGTGTAACACGCATATATACCTAAAAATTATACTAAACAAAAATGATTTGCAGACAACATTCTATATTTTCATTCGTCCTTTATACAATTATCGTAAACAATAAATATTATTAATAAATGAAATTCAAAGCCTTTTATATTATTATAATTTTAGTTTTCCTTGCATTAACTTCTATTGCTCAGGACAATACTAAAGAGAAAAAAATCTACAATACTAAAAGAATTAATAATGGTGCTCCGAAAATTGATGGATTAATTGATCCGGATATTTGGGATATTGTTGAATGGTCGGACGGTTTCATACAACGATCTCCTAATGACGGTGAAGCCCCATCACAAAAAACCAAATTTAAAATATTGTATGATGACGATAACTTATATATTTTGATTCGAGCATTAGATACAGAACCTGAAAAAATTGTTAAGCGAATGTCTCGTCGCGATGGATTTGATGGCGATTGGGTTGAAATTCAAATTGACAGTTATTTTGATAAACGAACAGCATTTTCGTTTACAGGCTCTGTTTCAGGAGTTAAAGGCGATGAAATGATAACAGAGGACGGAGATAGGTCAGATGCAACCTGGGATCCAATTTGGTATCTTAAAACTAGCATTGACAGCCTCGGATGGATTGCTGAATATAGAATTCCATTTACTCAACTACGTTTTAGCAACCACAAAGAAAATCAAATTTGGGGTTTGCAAGTAAACAGACGTTTTTTTAGAAACGAAGAACGATCACATTGGTCTTATTTTTCACAAGATGAATCGGGATGGGTTCGTCATTATGGCGAATTACATGGTATAAAGAACATCAAACCTAAAAGACAAATTGAAATCTCACCTTATATTCTTGGAAAAACAGAATCAAGTAAAAAAGATGATGACAACCCTTTTTCTAAAGGTATAGAACCAAGCATGGGTTACGGCCTGGATGGTAAAATTGGTATAACAAATGATTTTACTTTAGACTTTACAATAAATCCTGACTTTGGGCAGGTTGAAGCTGATCCTTCTGAAGTTAATCTTTCAGCTTTCGAATCATATTTTGCAGAAAAAAGACCTTTCTTTATTGAAGGAAGAAACATAACTAACTTTCAACTTTCTAATGGAGGCAATTCTTTTGCACTTGACAATCTTTTTTATTCGAGACGTATCGGTCGTGCTCCTCAATATTATCCGGATGTTGATAGTGATAATGATGAATATGCAGACATTCCTTCAAATACAACAATCCTTGGTGCACTAAAATTAACGGGAAAAACCAAGAATGGTTTGTCCATCGGAATAATTGAAAGCCTTGCCGCAGAAGAAAAAGCCGATATCTCACGACAAGGTATAAATAGCGAAGAAGTTGTTGAACCCCTCACCAACTATTTTATAGTAAGAGCACAAAAAGATTTAAATAACAATAATACAATAGTAGGTGGAATGTTCACGTCAACTAACCGATTTATTAAAGATGATCATTTGGATTATTTAAATACTGATGCATATTCAGGTGGGATTGATTTTACACAATACTGGAAAGAAAAGAAATATTATATGACAGTAAAATATGCAATGAGTCATATTCAAGGAGATAGTACTGCCATAATTTCACAACAAAGTTCTTCACGGAGATATTACCAGCGACCAGATAATAATTATACTAGCTTTGATTCTACTCGTACGTCAATGACAGGTCATGCAGGAACTATCCAGTTTGGGAAACGTGGGAGTAATAAATTAAGATGGATGACTTGGGTAACTTGGCGATCACCCGAATTTGAAACTAATGATGTGGGCTTTTTACACCACTCAGATGCTATTTTTCAAGTATTTTGGGCAGGTTACCGTTGGACCGAACCCTTCAGTATTTTTCGCAATATGCAATTAAATTTTAATCAATGGAGTGGATGGGATTTTGGAGGAAATAACAATTTTTACGGCGGAAATGTAAATCTACATATGCAATTTACGAACCACTGGTTTTTTGGGGGAGGAACTAATCTAAGTGGCGAGAACACATCAAATAATATGTTAAGAGGTGGACCTTCAATTAAAACACCAGGAAGCTTTAATTATTGGCTAAATGCTGGGACAGATAAAAGAAAAAAACTTCAACTTTACGGAAACACAGGAATAAGTTGGGGTTTCGAAAATTCTTCAAAATATTCATGGTATGGAATAGACTTAATATATCGACCCTGGGATGCTTTAAGTATTTCATTTATGCCTGATTATTCTGTATCTAATAATGAACTTCAATATGTTCAAACTGAAGAATTCAATAATGAAGATAGATATGTATTTGCTCAAATTGATCAAATTACAACTGATTTAACTGTGAGAATTGATTACACTATAACTCCCGAATTAACCATTCAATATTACGGATCTCCTTTTATAACAGCAGTTGATTATTCCGATCCAAAATATATTACAAATCCAAATGCAGATAAGTTTGTGGATCGTTACAGTACAGATATGTCCTTTTCAACTGAAGATTACGAAAACGATTTCGATTTCAATTTCAAACAATTCAGATCAAATTTAGTTTTACGATGGGAATACCGACCCGGATCCTTATTATATCTTGTTTGGACACAAAGTAAAACAGGAGATGAAAATGTTGGCGATTTCTCTTTAGGAAACGATCTTGATGAATTATTTAACCTTCATCCCAATAATGTTTTCTTAATAAAACTATCCTTTAGAATTGCAAACTAATATTCGAGTATCTTAAAAAATAAAACTCCCTTAAATAAAATTAAACTAATTTCAAATACCAAAGAAACATCATTTTTCAAAAAATCAAGAATCATTTTTTGTAATTTGCTCTTTGGAGTTTATTTGTATTTAAAAAAAAATGAAAAATATTTCCATCTTTTTAAATTTTGTTTAGTCTATTAATATAAATAAGAGGATTTGGGCAAAGAAAGTATTGAAATACATTCGAAATTAATAAAAACTGCACGTAAAGGTAATCAGCAGTCAATGTACCGACTGTACAAATTATATGTACAAGCAATGTACAATACATGTGTCAGAATGGTTTCGAACCAATACGATGCAGAAGATATTATACAAGAATCATTTGTAAAAGCTTTTAACAATTTGGATTCGTTTCGTGGAGACTCTTCGTTCGGATCGTGGCTAAAGCGAATTGTAATTAATCAATCGATAACATTTATTAAATCAAAAAAACAAGAATTTACCGATATTGATAATTTGCAAATAGTAAGCGATGAACCTGAAGAAAGAAATTTTCCTGAAATTAATCCGAGTAAAATTCATGAATCTATTAAAACTCTTCCTGAAAAAGCAAGAGTAGTTCTTAACCTTTATTTATTAGAAGGATACCAGCACAAAGAAATTTCAGAGATATTAAACATCTC
This sequence comes from Bacteroidales bacterium, assembly GCA_027859205.1. Taxonomy (GTDB): domain Bacteria; phylum Bacteroidota; class Bacteroidia; order Bacteroidales; family UBA12077; genus UBA12077. Next base: position 39,542 of record JAQIBH010000151.1, read on the forward strand.
AGAATCGACATCAAAATCGCAATATCTGCGTGCAAAAAAAATATTACGAGAGAAATTAGAAAAGGAATTTCGTTATGAATATTGAAGACTACATTCGTAAAAATAGAAATCAACTTGATGTTGAAAAAGTAGATGAAGAATATTTGTGGACTGGTATTTCGCAAACGGTAAATAAAAAAGTAAATCAATCGCGTTTTTTATTTGTTAAAATTGCCGCAACTATTATTGTATTAATTGCCTTATCTTTTATTACATATCAAATTACATCTCTTCGTTCTAATCAACAATTAATTTTAGCAAAGATTGATCCTGATCTGGCAAAACAAGAAGCCCAATTCCAAAACCAGATTAAAACTTATTATCAAGTATTACAAAAAACAAATTATGATGAAGAATTATTAAGTACAAGCTTTAACGATTTAGAATATATTGATACACTCATTAGTAAATATTCGGATGATCTTAGTACCAATGGCCCAAATCCAAAATTGCTAAACTCCTTAATGGATCTATATCAAAAGAAAATTCGATTATTAGACAGAATGTTAAACGAAATTGAAAAAAATCAGCATTATGAAAACGATAAAACAAATATCTAAAATATTATTGGCAAGTGTAATTATAACAACTTTTGTAAATTCAAGTTTTGCACAGGAAAGAAAAGAATCGTTAGAAAAATCTTTTCAAATTAACTCAACAGGATATTTTTCATTCTCATGTTATGATACCGATTTGAAAATTAATACCTGGCAAAAAGATGAAGTTAAATTAACAGGCGAAATAATTATTGAAGGTGGAGATAAAGAAGACCAAGACAAACTAATTGAGTTATTCAGAAATCCTAAAGTTGGTCAAAGCTCAAACTCTCTAAATATTGAAACCAACATGTCTTCAGGCACTATATATATTGGGCCTTTCATGACGATTACTTTGGTGAACGGCAAAAAAATTAAAGTGAAAAAATTTAAAGTAACTTATACCATTTGGGTACCTGAAAGTATAAATTTTAAACTAAAAAGTAAATATAACAACGTCGATATTGCTTATTTAACAGGAGATGTAAATTTTGATTTACATGATGTTGATTTAACCTTGCTCGGATTTGGTAAGGAAGCTAAGTTTGATATGAAATATTCAACAGCCACTATTGGAAAAGGTGGCAACTCTAATATGGAAATATATGATTGTGAAATTGAAGCTCTAGAAATGAATAATGTTAAAATCAAATCAAAATATTCTGAAATTGATATTGTGTCATTAAACACACTTAACTTTGATTCCTACGATGATGATATTACAATTGAAAAAATAAGATCACTTAAAACAGTAGCTAAGTATAGCGATTACAAAATTGGTAGTGATATGACAAATTGCAATATCGCTTTTTATGATTCTGATATAACTGCAAAAAATATAAATACACTTAAGTTTACCGGTAAATATTCATCTATTAAAGCCTTAAATTCAGAATCGGTAAAAATAGAAGAATTATATGATTCTAATATTGAATTAGCAAAAGTTGGAACATTCACATGTGTACAATCAAAATATGATGAAATTGAATTTACTTCTATATCAAAATCAATAAATATGATGAATGCTTACTCGAGCACAATTGTTTTTGGTGTAGCTGAACCTAGCTTTGAGAAATTTTCAGGCGAATTCAAATATGGTTCAGTTAAATTATTTCTCGATCCAAGCCTTGAATTTAGTTTAGATTTTGAAACAACATACGGTGATGTGCTCTTTCCAAAAGAAAGATTTAATTTAAATGGTTATAAAGTTAATGATAGTGACAGTAAACATTCATTTGAAGCTTCTACATCTGAAAACCCACAATGCAAAATAAATTTTAGTGCTTACAGTACTGAATTTGCTTTCGAGTAATCTTAAATATTCAACCGCTAAGACGCGAAGGAACTAACGTGTTTTTCTCAGCGCCTTTGCGCCTTTGCGGTTAATTTTATTTTGGCGTCTATTTACATCTTAACAAACTTCACTTCAAACAAACTTGGCCAACGTTTTCCTGTTATGAAATACCTGTCGTTTTGCTTGTCCCATGCAATACCATTTAAAACATTATCTGTCTCTCCTTGAAAACCATTTGGAACAATCTTTCTACAATCAATTCTTTTTAACACTTTGCCAGTTATTGGATCAAAAGCAATTATTTCTTCTGTTTGGTAAACATTAGCATACACAAGTCCCTCAATAAACTCTAGTTCATTTAAACTTTCAACAGGGCCATTATTATCATAAACATCAATTTTGCCTATTTCATTAAAATATTCTGGATCAAGAAAATGTATTGTTTGAGTGCCATCACTCATAATTAATTTTTTTCCATCGGTTGTAATACCCCAGCCTTGAGTAGAATATCCCAAAGTAGAAATTAATTTAAAACTTTTTTTATCATATACAAATCCCTTATTTGATCTCAAGGTTAATTGAATAATCTTATCCTTAAAAATAGTTATGCCTTCACCAAAATACTTTGATTCAAGACTTAATTCAGCAATAATCTCTCCAGATTTAAAATTTACCTTCCTTAAAACAGATTCTCCATACTGACCTGTTCCTTCATACATTATTCCATTTTCGTAAATCAAACCCTGTGTATATGCTCTCTTGTCGTGTGAGTATGTATTTACAATTTTACATTCATATAACTCAGGCTTTATATCTGATTTAAACCGTAATTTTAAATAATAACTATCAACTTTATTACCATTTGAATAAGCAAAGACTTTTAATTGATTAGATCCTACTTTTAAATTTTTTGTTTCCCAATTATAAACCAAGTTATTCGTTTGCAGTACAGATTTTATTCTGTTTGATTCCACAATTAACGAATCGATTTCAATATCGATCTCTTTTAATCCAATATTTATTTCAATGTTATCTCCAATGGTAAACATTTCTCCGGCTTTCGGAGCGTCAATTTTTATTACTGAAACTCGCTTGGTTACCTTTTCAGTTTTTTTAGCATCATCTTGCTTAATATCTCCCCTTTTCTGATTTGAACAAGATATTTGAAATAAAAAAAATGTTAAAAGAATAATACTTCCAATTATTGATTTTGATATTTTCATAAAATATTTTTTATAGCCACAAAGGCTCTAAGACACTAATTTTAAATTAAAACCCTATTTCATTTTTTCCAAAATGGTTTCTTTGGAACAGATATTTTTTTCATTTGCTTTTTTACATCATCATCAAAAAGATCGGGATTTAATATTTGCCACACTTCACTCCAATCCTTAAAACCACCCAAATTCCTATCATCAATATATACATCTGCAAGTATTTTACGGCTAACAGAATCATCGTAAACCTCTTCGGGGTAATTTTTATTTACAGCATAAAACTCTATGCCATTATTCTTACAAAACTCTACCGCTGCATTTAATTCTTTCCCCGATCTATATGTCCAAAGAATAAGTTGATCTCCTTTATCTTGCATAGCTTTTAAAGTCTCAAACGCAAACAATTTGGGTTTCCCTATTTTTGGATACTCGTGTTCTACAATTGTACCATCAAAATCAACAGCAATGATCATATTTTATAATTTTGCTTTAAACAAAAGTAAGATTTTTAAAAGAAACTTATTTCAATTTTCGATCAAAAGAATATCTAATGGAAAATACATTCGAGTATAATGCCAGCGACTGATCACCAATATCTGTTAAAGCATAATCAATACTTATACCCTTATATTGAATTCCAATTCCGAAGTTTGGTTGAAAAGTCATAGATTCTTTATCATCAAACTCAACTAGGCGTTGAAAATTCCCTACACCAAATCTTAAAAAAGCCAAATGATTATAATTTATTTCAATACCTAAATGTGGATCAATACTTATTGGGTCGCCTTCGATTAAAACATGTCTCTTGCCATCGAAAGTAAAATCTAAATCTAATTCTACTAAACCTTTAAATTTATTGTAAATCGGAAAATCTCTTGAAACACCTAACAATAATTTGGGTAAAGTTATTTCTAAAGAGTTATCAGGTGCAAAGTTAAAAACCGAATCCTGCACTTCAATAATCAATTCATCCTCGTTAAATGTCCAAGCATTAAAAGTAGATGTAATATCTCGCGCTAATAATCCAAAACCCCAATCATTCAGCTTATATTGCAATCCAAAATCAAGACCAAATCCCCAGGCGCTTGCAAATTGGCCAATGTTTCGATAAATAATTTTAGCATTAACACCATATGAAAGATCGGTTATCTTCGTTTTTCGAGCATAACTTAATAGTAATGCATAATCTGCGGCCGAAAATCGAGTTATTCTGTCATAATCTATATTTCCGTCGCTATCTATTAAATCTGTGGTATTCGGAATATCATCAACACCAAATCTTATAATTGTAGCTCCTAAAAAGCTATTATTATCTAAAGCCATTGCTCCTCCCAAATAATCATATTTCGCAATACCGGCAAAATATTCGGCATGCATAATACTGGCATCAAAATCTGTTTGCAAAGAACTTAGCCCTGCCGGATTCCAGTATCCCGAAGTTGCATCACTTGTATTCGCAACAGTAGCATTAGACATACTTAATGATCTGGCACCAACACCTATAGATAAGAACTCGTTACTATATTTTGCAGTTTGACCATAGGTAAAATGCGTCAGAAGAAGTATGAAAAATATTAAAATCCGTATCCTCATAAATATTATTATGTTCCTATATTATAAAATATTTTCACTCGTTAAACTTAGTAATTAATAAAATACTTATCAAACTATATTTTTTAACTTATTTTTGTAAGAAATATTGTTGAATAATAAGTAAAATAATATGTCAATGAGTATAAAGAAACACGTTCCAAATACAATTACATCGCTGAATTTGCTTTCAGGTTGCATTTCAATTGTTCTTGCTTTTGAAGGATATATGGTTTATTCTGTGTATATGATTTTTTTAGCAGCCTTTTTTGATTTTTTGGATGGCTTGTCGGCCCGACTATTAAACGCATATTCAATTGTAGGAAAAGAACTTGACTCTCTTGCAGATTTTGTAAGTTTTGGAGTTGCACCATCGGTAATTATTTTTCATATGATGAAAATTTCATTATTTGGACAAACGCATTTACCTCCTATCAAAAATTTAAACTTATCGGAAATAATATTTTTAATTGTACCTTTTTTAATTGCAATTTTTTCTGGTATAAGATTGGCAAAATTTAACGTTGACGAAAGACAAAGTGAAAGTTTTATTGGTTTAGCTGTACCGGCAAATGCTTTGTTTCTTGTTTCCATGTATTTAGTTTCAATTATTACAACAAACTCTTCAATTGTAGGGCTACTTAAAAATGAAATATTTTTATCTGTTATGGTTGTTTTATTTTCATATATGTTAATAGCTGAATTCCCAATGTTTTCTTTAAAGCTTAAAAACTTGAGCTGGCGAGAAAATAAAATTCGCTATATTTTTATTGTGTTATCCATAATATTATTAATATTATTGCAGACAATTGCAATCCCGCTAATTATTTTATTATATATTTTATTATCAGCAATTAACAATTGGATATTTAACTTTGATTAATTTTGAATCATCCAAGCAGATGCTAATTTTTATGGCAAAATAAAATTACTTGGATGTATTCCAAAAACAACTTAAAATAAATTATTGACATATGAAATTTATTGCAGAAATTAACGTAATGCCACTAAAAGCTTTATTGGATCCTCAAGGGAAAGCTGTTACTCATAGCATGAAAAATATTGGTTTTAATGAAGTTTCTAATGTAAGAATAGGTAAACATATTACTTTGGAAATTGAAGCTTCAAATAAAGAAATTGCAATGGAAAGAGTTAATGAAGCTGGCAACAAAATACTATCGAATCCAATTATGGAAGGATTTGATTATACGCTTAAAGAAGTTTAATAACTTCTAAGTGTCTAAAGTTTAAAATGCCTAAAATATTATTTCCCCTTTTCTGAAGAATTAATCTTATTCATTACTTCAGTTTGTCTTTGAATTGATTCTTTATGTACAAGCTGAAGTAATTTTTTTACAAAATCTTCGGATAAACCCAACTTTTTACCCAATTTTATTCTTGTTGACATTATCTTTTCCCAACGGCGAAGTTGTAATATTGTAACTTCATTTTTACTTTTGTAATTACCTATTTCTTCTACCACATTCATTCTTTGAGAAAGAAGTTCAAGCATTTGTTGATCAATAGAATCAATCTTATTTCTTAGTGTTTCAAGAATATTTGCAAAATTTACGTCCTCAGATGAAGATCGTCTGTAAACCAGGTTATCTAAAATAGTTGCAAGTTGTTTAGGTGTTACTTGCTGATTCATATCACTTAAAGCAACTGAAGGATTATAATGTGTTTCAATAATTAATCCGTCTAAATTAAGATCAAGTGCTTTTTGAGATATTTCTGCAATATATTCTGTACTTCCAGCAATATGACTGGGATCACATATGATTGGCAAATCATGACAAATACTTTTTAACTCAATAGCTGTTTCCCATTTAGGAATATTCCTTAATGTTGTAGCCTCAAATGGATAAAAGCCACGGTGAACAGCCGCCAATTTATTAATACCAGCTTTATGGAATCGCTCCAAAGCACCAACCCAAAGCTGAACGTCAGGATTTATAGGGTTTTTAACCATTACTGGTTTATCATATCCTTTCAAAAAATCGGCTAGTTCTTGTATTGAAAATGGATTAGAAGTTGTTCTTGCACCTATCCATAAAATATCAACATCGTATTTTATAGCTAATTCGGCATGTTCAGCATTTGCAACTTCGACGGTAGTTAAAAGTCCTGTTTCTTTTTTTACTTGATTTAACCATTTTAGTCCTTGTTCTCCAACACCTTCAAAATTCCCAGGGCGAGTACGAGGTTTCCATATTCCCGAACGAAAAACTTTTACTTTACCTAATGCAGCAATTTCTCTTGCCGTTTGAAGCATCTGCTCTTCCGATTCAGCACTGCAAGGACCGGCAATGATTAATGGCCCATCAAAATCACTGAACCATGAGTTTAATTTTGATATATTTTTGAGTTTAACCATTCACTGAATATTATTCGATAAAGATAAATATTTTCAGGTTGATAATATAGAAAGACCTAATAGGTTTTATCCCAATAGTTATCGGGATCTATTAGGTCTAATAAATAAAACGTAGTATAATTTATTCCTTCTCGTATTTTTTTATTGCAAAAACCGAAAGTTTATAACTAACCCAAATAAGGATCGGCCATACAATTAACCAAATTATTTCTGTAATATACATTCCATTGAGTTTAAAGTTAATAGTTTAAAGTTCTGAGTTATAACAATTTCAAAACTTTATTTAATAGATGTGGATGTCTTCTTCCATTTCTTTTGCATCAATCTTTTTATTATTAATCAGCTTCCATGTGTACCAAATATATGCAATTACAAATGGAACCATTAACGATACATAGCTCATTGCTTTCAGAGTATATTTACTCGATGATGCATTTTCAATTGTAAGCGAACTCTGCAAATCGAATGTTGAAGGATAAAAGGCAGTGTTATTAAATCCAGCAAGTAAGAACAAAGCAAAAACAGTTAGAATTGTACCAATTCCAGAATACCATATTCCATTTGTACATACTTTTAATATCGATTTTCCAATCCCAAATAATACCAAAACAACACCAACTAAAAATATAATTAACACCAATGGCATTTGTAAAAAGTTATGCAAATATTTATAGGATTCATATGAAACATTTTTACTTACAGGATCATAAGCAAAACCATCAATAAACATTAACCAAATAACAAAAACCAAAAAGAACACTAAAAACGGTATTGCATTAATAATTAACTGTTTTTTAGATCTGATAAAAATATTCTCATCCTCAATATTATTCATAAAATATAATATTGCAAGAACCCTTGAAAGAAATAATACAGCTAAACCTAAAGAAAGATTATGTGGATTTAAAACTAACTCAAGTCCCATTGCTGCACCTTCCCATTTCGAGAAATTCATTTCATTGACCGAAAAATCGGATCCTGTAAAAAATGTAGCGACAACTATTCCAAGAAAAATTGTTCCTATTACACCATTAATAAACAAGAATGATTCATATGTTTTTGCACCAAGAAAATTATTTGGTTTTGATCTGTATTCATATGATATAGCCTGAATAATAAATGCAAAAAGAATTAACATCCAAACCCAATATGCTCCTCCAAAACTTGTTGAATAAAACAACGGGAAAGAGGCAAAAAATGCTCCTCCGAAAGTTACCAAAGTAGTAAATGTAAACTCCCACTTTCGGCCTAAAGAATTAACAATTAATCGTCTTTCTAGTTCTGTTTTCCCAAGTGTGTATATTAGTGTTTGACCACCCTGAACAAACAAAAGGAAAACTAAGATCGCTCCTAATAAGGAAATAATTATCCACCAATATTGCTGTAATAATAAATGTGATATACTTTCTAACATATTAATGTCCTCCTTCGTTAGGTCCAATTTTTATTTGCTTAAACATTATTTTCAGCTCACCAATTAATAATACAGTAAAGACCACAGTAAACAACCAAAATGTTATTTGTACCGCGCTTGCATCAATTTGAGAAACTGAAGCCACTGTAGGCAAAAGGTCCTGAATTGTCCATGGTTGACGACCAACCTCAGCAACAACCCAACCAGATAATGATGCAATAAATGCCAAAGGTATCGTAAATACCAATATTCTTAATAACCACTTTTTCTCAATTAACTTTTCTCTAAAAATCAGAATAATTACAGCTATAAAAAGAAAAATAAAATAGAATCCTAATCCTACCATGAGGTGAAAACTATAAAAGGTTATAGGAACATTTGGGATAATGCTATTTGGATCATTTAAAAATCCATATCCGAAAAATTTAAAATTTTCTCTAAATATTTTCAATGATTCTTCCAGTAATCCAATATTCTTTACCTCTTTAGCTTTTTTATATTCAGAAAGAGCAGAAATTGCAAGCTTCCCTTTTTCTATTTTTTCCAATGCAGATATCGCTAACTGTGTTTCTCCGTTTACATCCTCGTATTCGAATCCTCCTTCAACTATATCCTTTACACCGGGCACAAATGCATCTGCATTTCTGTAACCAAGAACTGATAATAGTTTTGGAATCTCAAACTTAAAAACATAATCGTCCTTTCCATCATTAATTTGTTTCCCGGGTGTTGGCATCCCAAACAGAATAAGACCAGCTCCTTCAGACCCTTCATATAGTCCTTCCATAGCCGCAAGTTTCATAGGTTGCTTTTGTGCTACCTGATATGCAGAACCATCGCCAGTATAAATAAGAAACAAACTACTCAACAAACCAAAAATAGAGGCAATAATAATACTCCTTTTCGCTAAAAGTAACTCTCTCCCCTTTAATAAATACCAGGCACTAACACCAATTACAAATATTGAAGCTAAAACGTAAGATGATGTAATTGTATGTAAAAATTTATTTATTGCGATTGGGGAAAATAACACTTCCCAGAAATCAAGCATCTCGTTTCGTGCTGTATCCAAATTAAAATGCATTCCAACCGGATTCTGCATCCAGCCATTTGCAACTAAAATCCAAAGTGCCGATAAATTAGATCCAATGGCAACTAGCCAGGTAGAAAGCAGATGGAATTTCTTACTTACTTTATTCCATCCAAAGAACATAACAGCAATAAATGTTGATTCCATAAAAAAAGCCATAATACCTTCTATTGCCAATGGTGCGCCAAATATATCGCCAACAAACCATGAATAGTTTGACCAATTGGTACCAAATTCAAATTCCAGTATTATACCTGTAGCAACTCCAATTGCAAAATTAATTCCGAATAAAGTCATCCAGAATTTTGTAATTTTCTTCCACTCAGGATCGCCAGTTTTGACGTACAGAGTTTCCATAAAGGCTATAATAAATGTAATTCCCAAAGTTAGTGGAACAAATAGCCAATGATACAATGCCGTTAATGCAAATTGTGCCCTCGACCAATTTACTAAGGCCGAATCAATGTGTTCAATCATTATTTATATTATTAGGATTTGTTAATTGCTCTATTACGTAATCAGCTTTTTCTTCATCGGTACTAAATCGATTATCCAAAAAATCTTTAAAAAAGAATATCTTCAAAATAGCAAACATGATAAAAAGTTTTATAATAATTATAGTCCAAAGCCTTTTCCCTACGGTCATGCTCTTAAAACCATGAAAATAAAATAAGAATATTCTTTTTAGCGGATTCCCTTTAACCATTTGTTTATTATTTGTTATTCAAAGATAAAGAAAAGAAAAGAAAATTAATATGCCTAAGATCAAGCAATACAATAGTATTCAAATAAAAATAGATCGAAATTAACTGATAAACAATACATTATAAGAGATTGTCTAAATAACAAATCAATTATAAACGTATGAGTATTTTCACTCAATTACTATGTTAAAACAATAAATGAAATTGAAATATTTTGAATTAGTAGACTTTATTTCGTAGGATCATTATCATATAAATACAAAAAGCCTTTTGCATTTATATTTGAGATTTCCGATGTAAGTACATAATAATAAATACCTTGACTTGCTTTTAATCCAGAGGAATTTCGTCCATCCCAAACAATTGTTGGAGATTTTAATTTAAATACTTCAGTACCTGTTCGGGAAAAAATTGTAATCTCCAATTCCGTATCGCCATCATAAAACACTTTAAATAAATCGTTCACTCCATCATCATTAGGAGTAAATACATTTGGGACAATTAATTCGGTAGGAGTTATTATAACTACCGTAGTATCTGCACTTATTGATTTACTAGTTGCTTTTTCAACAACAGTTAATCCAATAGTATAAGAACCATCAGTATTATAAGAATATATAGCAGTACTTGTGGAATCTAATTCTGGAACAGAAACACCAGTCCATTTAAATGAATAGTTATCTAATTCTACAGTTGTAAACTCAGTTATTTCTGTTCCTATTGCTTTTAATGCAGTACAATGCGCTTCATTATTACCGAAAGGGAAATCAATATTAATAGTAACTGTATCAATTGACTGAGAAATTGCTTTGTTTGCAATTATAAAAACTATGATAAAAATGAAAACTTTTAATTTTGCCATTAATTTACTTTTGGTCACGTAAATATATAAAATACCAACTTATTATCTTAAATTTTTTCCGTTAATTTTTTAACTACCTTTAATTTATTAAAAAATTCTTTAGCTACAACTCTTAAAATTGTATAAGTGGGAATAGCAAGTATCATTCCTGTAATCCCAAACAAACTACCTGCTATCATAATCACTAAAAATATTTCTAAAGGATGTGCGTGTACACTACTAGAATATATAAAAGGTTGGAATACAATATTATCGATAACTTGAACAACAATAAAGATAATGCTGATTTTCCCTAACAAGGGTAATAATTCAGTGTAAAATTCTAAATCAAGATTAATAGCTAAACCTAGCACAAGCCCAAGCAAAGCACCAATAACAGGTCCTAAGTATGGTATTATATTAAACAAACCTACAACTAATCCTATAACCAATGCATCCGAAAAACTGATACCAACAAGCGTTAATCCCAATGATACCAGTATTATGATTCCGCTTATTTGAACAAATATACCTGTAAAATATCTTGTTAATAACTTTTTAATTGAACTAAGCATATTTTCAATTTTATCTAAGTACTTATCTGGTACAAATAGCAATATTCCATCACTAAATAAACCTTTATCTTTTAAAAAAAAGAAAGTTATAAATGAAATAGAAAAGGCTGCAATAAATATATTCCCCAGTATGCCAGCTACTGAACCAAAAATGTTTGATATCATCGAAACATTTACAATGGACATAAATTTTTCAGTAAAATACTGATCCATAGTCTGGTTCATATTTGAATTAATATTGAATTTAACAAATAAATTTTCAAGTTTCGCTAATGGTTCTTGAAGATTATTCATTACTGCAGCCGGATCAATAGCAGATAATTCACTAGCTTGATGCGCAATTAAAGGAATAAATATTCTGAAAAATGTTAAAACTAAAATCCAAATAATAACAACCGTTATTAATGCAGATATAAAATTTGGAATTTTTAACTTTTTGAAATGAAGCTTATTTAAAAAATTAACAATTGGCCGGCCAACCAAAGTAAATACTGTAGAAATAAGAATATATGCCACGATAGATTTAAAATACCAGAGAATGTATCCTGCCAAACATATTCCAAGAATAATAAATAAATATCGTAAATTCTTGTTCATTATTAAACTTTGATTATAAACTAATATCTAATGGTTTGATTAAATTTGCAAAATCTGAACTAAAATAAGTTTTTTTTAAGCGATAAAAAATATTGTTTGGAAATATTAATTAAGTCGATAATTATAAATAATGTTTCAATCACACTTGGGAGAGTACGCCGCATTACTCACAGCAGTATTTTGGACAATAACTGCCGTTGCTTTTGAATCGGTTGGGAAAAAAATTGGATCGCTGACAACTAACCTCTTAAGATTATTTTTAGCATTTATTTTTATTGGTATTTATAGTCAAATAACCCGCGGTTCATTTATTCCTTTTGACGCTTCGGCACATCAATGGATCTGGCTATCGCTATCTGGTTTTGTAGGGTTTGTTATAGGAGACCTGTTACTATTTGAGGCTTATGTAGTTGTAGGATCGCGAATATCAATGTTAATTATGTCGTTAACTCCTCCAATAACCGCTTTTTTTGGATGGATTATTTTGGGAGAGGTTTTAACAGGTCTGAATTTCTTAGGAATGTTTCTAACTATATTTGGTATTATGATTGTTGTGTTAGATACAAGTTCTAAAAGTCAGAATAATGAAACTGAAACTATTGATCAATCTAATGTTAATAAGAAAAAAATTAAACTCACCTATCCGATCATAGGTTTGCTACTTGCATTTGGTGGTGCTGTTGGTCAAGGTGCAGGTTTAGTACTTAGTAAATATGGAATGCAGGATTTTGATCCGTTTGCTGCAACACAAATCAGAGTAATGACTGGTTTTGTAAGTTTTACATTAATGTTTGTAATATTAAAAAGGTGGAGAAAAGTTTTTGAGGCAATAAAAAATAAAAATGCGATGACAAGTTTAAGTATAGGGGCAATTTTTGGCCCATTCTTAGGTGTATCTTTTTCTTTACTCTCAGTACAACATACTACAACTGGTGTAGCATCAACAATTATGTCTATTGTACCTATTTTAATTATCCCTCCTGCGATTGTCTTTTTTAAAGAGAAAATTACAACCAAAGAAGTAATTGGATCAATTATAGCTGTGGGTGGTGTCGCCTTATTCTTTATGTAAATAGCTTATTGCTAATTGTTAAGGAATATTCTTTAATAATATATTTCTTTAGTTCCTTTAAGAAAAAACACGAATTAAATAAATTGATTGCTTAACAGGTTAATACGTAGCAACAACGGTTTGCGTACCCTTAGTTTTCTGGCCTAATTCAACGTGAATTTTTGTTCCAACCGGAAAGAACAAATCTACTCTGGATCCGAAGCGAATAAAACCTAATTCTGTGTTTTGATTAGCTTCGGATCCTTCTTTAGCATAACAAATAATACGGCGTGCAAGAATACCTGCAATTTGTCGAACTAAAATTTGTCGTTTATTCTTATCTTCAATAACTACAGAAGTACGCTCATTCTCGGTAGATGATTTTGGTAATCGAGCTATTAAGAATTTTCCGGGATGATATTTGAAATATTTTATAATTCCGCTAACAGGAAACCAGTTAATATGTACATTCCATACCGACATGAATATGGACACTTGTATACGCTTATCTTTAAAAAACTCACTTTCAATTGTCTCTTCAATTACCATTACCGTTCCATCCGCAGGCGCATATACTGTATTTTCTTTGGTAATTAATGATCTGCTTGGTTTACGAAAAAAACGTACAGTGAATAGGAAAATTAACAAAGAAGTAAGGCCAAAAATCCATGTAAGAATTAAATTTGAAATAAAATAATACAGCGACAAATTAATAGAGGTTAAGACAACAAAAAATATGGCTATTCCTAGCCGTCCTTCTTTATGTATAGTCATTTTTAGTAATATTAAAGTTTATTGAATGAACTGTAAATATACATAAAATAGCGGCAATGTAAACAAAACTGCGTCAAATCGATCTAAAATACCTCCATGACCAGGCAAAATATTTCCAGAGTCTTTTTCATCAATATTTCTTTTGAATAATGACTCAACTAAATCTCCAAATGTACCAAAAACTGAAATCAATATGGACAACACAGCCCAATTAAGAAAACTCATCTCGGTAAAGAAAATTGATAAAACAAAGGCAACTGCTAAACTAGAAAGAGTGCCTCCAATAAATCCTTCCCATGATTTTTTAGGAGAAATTCTTTCGAACAAACGATGTTTCCCAAAAGACACTCCAAAAACATAGGCTAAAGTATCAAACGACCATGTTAAAAAGAAAAATCCGAGCAATAGCTGTGCATTATAATTTGCTTCAATTGAAAATACAATATAATTAGCTAATGTAAATGGAATTGCTATATACAAAATCCCCAACAAAGTAAAACCAATATTTACAAAACCGTATTCCGTTTTACGGTAAAGTTCAATAATGAAAATACTTATTATCAGTGGGATTATGGCTAAAAAAATCTTTGTGCCAATAATATCATTTACAAAAAGATAATTGGCAGCAAAAACAATTGCGCCAATTACTATTCCATATACCTTTAAAGGGCTAAACTTTTTCTTTTCGGCCAATGTATAAAACTCATACATTGCACCAATAATTATTAATTCGAATAATATAAAGAAACTTATATTCCCAATTGCGATTGCACCAACAACTACTACTAAAAATATTATTCCGGTTATTGTGCGTTTAATTAAATTACTCAATACGACTATTTTTATTCAATTATTTTATTTTCTTCCTTTTCCTCGAGTTCAGCCTTGTTATTGGCTTCTTTCTCTTCAATCTCAGCCTCTTTTTTCTTTGCTTTCTTTAATTTTGCTTGCTCTTTTTTTATTTTCTCATCAAGTTCTTTTTTTACTTCTGCTTCTTTCTCGTGATGAGTTTTCCACGGACGCTTTCCAAATATTCTTTCTAGATCTTCGGAAAATATTACCTCTTTTTCTAACAGAATCTCTGCCAACTCTGTTAATTCGCCCTTATGTTTTTTAAGCAATTCGAAAGAACGCTTATAAGCTTTCTCAATTAAAATTTTAACCTCATTATCAATTAATTCAGCAGTTTTTTCACTATACGGCTTATTAAATGCCATTTCAGACTGACCAGTTGAATCGTAGAAACTTACATGACCAATTTTTTCACTCATACCAAAATAAGCATTCATAGCATAAGCTTGTTTGGTAATTTTTTCTAAATCGTTCATTGCACCTGTTGATATTTTTCCAAACATCAATTCTTCCGCAACCCGACCACCAAGAGCAGCACACATCTCGTCTAACAATTGATCTCGAGTTGTAATTTGTCTTTCTTCAGGTAAATACCAAGCAGCACCTAAGGCTCGACCACGAGGAATTATGGTTACTTTTACTAAAGGATGGGCATGTTCAAGCAACCAACTTATTGTTGCGTGACCTGCCTCATGAAACGCTATCGTTTTCTTTTCTTCCTTAGTAATAATTTTTGTTTTACGTTCCATTCCCCCAACTATTCTATCAACTGCATCAAGGAAATCTTGTTTCTCAACTACTTTTTTATTTTTACGAGCAGCAATTAATGCTGATTCATTACAAACATTAGCAATATCCGCCCCTGAAAAACCGGGTGTTTGTTTTGCAAGAAAATCTACATCAAGATTTGTCTCTAATTTAATTGGTTTTAAGTGAACCTTAAAAATATCTCTTCTCTCATTTATATCCGGCAATTCAAGATGTATTTGGCGATCGAAACGACCAGCTCTCATTAATGCTTTATCAAGAATATCGGCACGGTTTGTTGCTGCCATAATAATTACACCAACATTATTACCAAAACCATCCATCTCGGTTAATAATTGATTTAATGTATTTTCACGTTCATCATTTGCTCCAAAATTTGGATTTTTCCCACGTGCACGACCAATAGCATCAATTTCATCAATAAAGATAATACATGGTGCCTTTTCTTTTGCTTGCTTAAACAAATCACGAACTCTTGATGCGCCAACTCCAACAAACATTTCAACAAAATCGGATCCGGACATTGAAAAGAATGCCACGTTTGCTTCGCCTGCAACAGCTTTTGCCATTAATGTTTTTCCTGTTCCTGGAGGACCTACAAGGAGAACTCCTTTAGGGATTTTACCACCTAAATCTGTATATTTTTTAGGTGTTTTAAGAAAATCAACTATTTCTCTAACTTCAACCTTTGCTTCTTCTAAACCTGCAACATCTTTAAAATCAACTTTAACGTTACTTTCTTTATCGAAAAGCTGAGCTTTGGATTTGCCAACACTGAATATATTTCCACCACCAGCTCCGCCTTGTCCTTTTGACATTCTTCTGAAAATGAAAATCCAAATTGCAAGAATAATTAAAATTGGGAACAGCCAACCAATCACATCTTTCATATAATTAGGTTGAGTTTTATAGCTTATTTCTATATACTCCCCTTCCTGAGCTTCGCTCATCCATTGTTCAAAATATTCCATTGAGCCAATGGTAAAGAAATAATGCGGCCCATCTGTAGATGTTCCCATAAATGTTTCCTTAGATAGATCTTTATATCTTGGGTCACTTAAGCGATCTGCTTTAATGTAAATGTTTGCTTTATCTTTATTTACTACAACTATTTTAGCTACATCTCCACTTTTAAGCATATCACGTTCAAATTCCTGCATTGAAATTTCCGTAGGCTTTGGCGTGAAACTTAATAGTTGTAATCCTATAAAAACAACTGCAATTAACCCATAAATCCAATAAACATTAAATTTCGGTTTAAACTTGTTTGGGTCACCACTATTTGGACTCTTTGTGCTTTTATTATCTTGTTTATTATCAGTCATTATTTTATTTTTCTTTTAAGTTTATTACATCATTATGTTCTGTTAATTTTGCATCAGCCCATAATTCTTCTAATTTATAAAAATCTCTGTATTCTTTTTGAAATATATGAATTACAACATCGCTATAATCAAGAAGTACCCATGTTGCATTATTTAAACCTTCTTTATGCCATACCTTTTCGCCAGTTTCTACGCGAACAGTTTTAATAACTGAATCTGCTAATGCGCTAACTTGTGTATTTGAATCACCATGACAAATAACAAAATATTTACACACTGAATTTTCTATCTCTGTTAAATCGAGACTTACGATGTTTTGACCTTTTAATTTTAAAATTGTTGGCCAACCTCCCTGAAACACAATTAATAAAAAAATCAACATT